>CAIYHG010000086.1 GCA_903925975.1 uncultured Acidobacteriia bacterium
ACTGGTTTGTTGATACATGACTCGCGTCGCCTGGATTTGAGTTCGGGAAACTCCGCGCAGATCGGGGGCGGCATTCTTCGTGAGAACCGAGCCGTGTGCAGCAGAATCAATAGCTTGCCTCTTATTTAAGTGGCATTGGGCTATCCTGCCGCCGGAGTTTCTACATTTCAGCGCGAGCAGACCTGGATTGAGGTGGGGCAGGCGGACGCGCGCACTGTACTCGCGTCTTCTTCCGGCCGCGGCTCAGTGCTTCTTGAGGGTGATGAGCATCCCTCCGCCCTCGCGATAGGGGAGAGTTTCGAGCGCCGGGTTCGAGGTCACAAGCTTCTGGTAATCCGGCGCCATGCTGTCGTTATGAGCGATGATCAAGCCGCCGGGGCGAACCAGGGGCAGCAGGCGGTTCAGGTAATCCACGTAGCCTTCTTTATCTGCGTCGATGAACAGGATGTCGATCGGGTCCTTGAGCCGGGAGATGGTCTTGTGCGCATCGCCGTCCACCACCGTGACAAGCTGATCGACGCCGGCCTTCGTGAAATGCTTCCGCGCCGTGGCTGCCCGGCCCGCATCGTACTCAAAGGTGGTCAGCTTGCCGCCCGTTTTCTGGAGCGCCATACAAAACCAAAGCCCGGATAGCCCTGTGGAAGTGCCCAGTTCCACGACGTTCTTCGCGTCGGTGGATTCCGTCAGTAGGCGCAGCATCCGGGCGTCCGCAACCGGCGCATTCTCGAACATCGCTCCGGATTTCTGGGCCTCGTCCACCACGGCCAAGATCTTCTTTTCGGCGTCGGAATTACCCTGGGGCAGGCTTTCCACGCGGGCACCGCCGCGTCCGCCGCGCATATTGCCTCCCACGTTGCGCTGGCCAAACGTGGAAAAGACAAGGGTCAGGACGAGCAACAGCAGAACCGGGACGGCGATTCGCAGCTTCATGTGGGCTATCTCCTTCGCTCAGCAAATGGCGGAACGGGGCACGGCCTCGAAGCAACCAGGGCAGACCGTTCTCATCACTTGTTCCCGCCCGCGCCCGGATTAGTTCCAATTTGGGCGCAGGGGCGTCAAGAAGAGGAGTCCGGCGTCAGGGACGCCGGGCATGGGCTTAGTACGCCAGCGGGGCGAAGACGGTTCTTGGAGCGTCCGACACGCGCGCGCGCCTGGCGCGGGATTGGGCAGTCACGGCAGCAGCCGAGGTTGTTGTGACCGCGACGTCGTAGCCCACCTGCAGGGCCGTAGCGGAAGCGCCATTGAACTGGAGAACCGCTACCGCACAGGAACTTGAGCCTCCATCGATATGGATCTTGAATATTCCCGGCGGCAGGGCCGGGATCACGTCCCTCAGCAGCGCGCCGTACGTGCCGCCTTCTCCGTAGGAGCCATTGCTCAACTTGGGAACGGGCGGAATGATCGGGGTCGTGCCGATGCCGGCAAGCGCTCCGGTGCTGTCATAGACCCGTATCGTGTAGCCCGCTGGCGCCAAGCTCTCGTTATAGACCACGAATGACACCAGGTGAGAGCCCCCGTCGTCGATACCCTGCGCGGACCACTCGTACCATTCCGAGCCGTCCCAGGTAATCGGGACGCTCAGCGACCACGGATGTGACGGCAGGTTCGAATAGATGAGCTGCGGAAGCACATCCAGACACGCTACCTGGTTCGGGCAGTAGAACACGGCGTATACCGATCCCGTCGTCGTGGAACCGTAGTTCGGCGCATTGCTGGTGGCGCCCAACAGAGTCACATCCACGGGCTGGTTCGCGTACAGCGCGAAGCTCACGCCGCTTCCGGATTGCGCCGCGTTGGAGTTGATTTGCGTGTCCATGTTCTGGCTGTTCCCGTCCCCGTCGTAGAACATGTAATCAACGCCGACAGCGCCCGAAGCGGGGGCTGCCACGCGAATCGAGGTTCCCCAGCCTCCGCCGGCGGCAAGCCACGGAAACGTTCCGGCGACCGCGCAGGAATAGCCGAGAAGGGCTCCGGAAGAGTTCGTAATTTTGTAGGGGCCGCTCACGCTGGTGCAAGTCGGAACCGTGGTGGACCAATACTTTGCCCCGTCGGTGGGTTGGCCGTACATCGCCGCCGCTGCCAGGCTAACCAGCCCAAGAACCTGAAGTAATCTTGCCCGCATCATTCCTCCAATTAACGTTCCACTAGGGGCCCAAAACCATCAGACGCGACAGGTGGCGTTCCGGTTCACGCTTTTCCGAAGCCGGTCGCAGAAGCCGCGTGTACTAGAACGCGCACGTTTGGCTCTTTTCGGGCCACGGCGAGACGGATTTGCTTCAGGGCCGGCGGATAAAGGGGCGGTAGGCGGGGCGAGACTGCAGGGCGGGCGCATTCAGCCGGCAGGCTCCGGGTATGCCCGTAGCCTGCCGGCGAACGCATTTACTTCTTCTTCCCTTGCGAAGCGACGGCGTCCATCGCTGCCTTCACCTTCTCGGGGTCGCCGAGGTAGTAACGGTTCAGCGGCTTTAGGTTGTCGTCGAGTTCGTAGACCAGGGGCATCCCGGTGGGGATATTGAGTTCCACGATCTCCGCTTCGGAAATGTTGTCCAGATACTTCACCAGGGCGCGCAGGCTATTGCCGTGAGCGGCAATCAGGACTTTGCTTCCCTTTTGGATTTCGGGAGCGATGGTATCCGTCCAAAGCGGCAGGAAGCGGGCCACCGTGTCTTTCAAACATTCGGTGAGCGGAAGTTCCTGGGGGCTGAGGCCGCGGTAACGCGGGTCATGGCCGGGAAACCGCTCATCGTCCTGGGTCAGCGCGGGCGGCGGGATATCGTAGCTGCGGCGCCAGATCTTGACTTGATCTTCGCCGAACTTCGCCGCTGTTTCGGACTTGTTCAGTCCCTGAAGTGCCCCGTAGTGCCGCTCGTTGAGCCGCCAGGAGCGGTGCACTGGAATCCACATCAGGTCCATTTCGTCGAGCACGCTCCAGAGCGTCCGGATGGCCCGCTTCAGCACCGAGGTGTAAGCCACGTCGAAGGTGTAGCCTTCGGCCTTGAGAACCCTTCCGCCGTCGCGCGCTTCCACGCGGCCTTTTTCGGAAAGGTCCACATCCGTCCAGCCGGTGAAGCGGTTCTCGCGGTTCCAATCGCTTTCGCCGTGGCGCACAAGTACTAGTTTCGTCATTGATCCTCTCTACTGGCGAAATGCCTTCCTGCCCAGGAAACGCGCCGCTGGGCCGAGTTCCTCTTCAATCCGCAGCAGTTGGTTGTACTTGGCGATGCGGTCGGTACGGCTGGCGGAACCGGTCTTGATCTGTCCCGCGCCGGTGGCCACTACCAGGTCGGCGATGAAGGCGTCCTCGGTTTCGCCGGAGCGGTGCGAGACCACCGAGGTATAACCCGAGCGCGCGGCCAACTCCATGGCGTTCAGGGTTTCGGTGAGCGTGCCGATCTGGTTGACCTTGATCAGGATCGAATTGGCGACGCCTTCGTCGATTCCGCGCTTCAGGCGCTCGCTGTTGGTGACGAACAGATCGTCGCCCACCAGCTGAATCTTCTTGCCCACGGCATCGGTAAGGAGCTTCCAGCCCTTCCAATCGTCTTCGGCCATGCCGTCTTCGATCGAAAGAATCGCGGGATACTGCTTCACCCAGTTGGCCCAGAATTCCACCATCTGCTCGGGCGTCCGCTCACTCTTATCGGATTTCTTGAAGACGTACTTCCCGTTCTTGAAGAACTCGCTCGAAGCGGGGTCGAGGCAGATACCGACCTGCTCGCCGGGCTTGAAGCCCGCCTGGGTGATGGCCTCCAGTACGCATTCGAGGGCCTCATCGTTCGACTTGAGATTCGGCGCGAAGCCGCCCTCATCGCCGACGGCGGTGGAGTAGCCCTTCTTCGAGAGCACTTTCTTGAGGGTGTGGAACACCTCGACGCCCATACGCAGCGCCTCGGAGAACTTCTCGGCGCCGAAGGGCGCGATCATGAACTCCTGCACGTCCACGGAATTATCGGCGTGCGCGCCGCCGTTGATGATGTTCATCATCGGCACGGGCAGCGTGCGCGCGTTCACTCCGCCCAGATAGCGATAGAGCGGCGTAAACTCGGCATCGGCGGCGGCGCGGGCATTGGCCATCGAGACCGCCAGAATGGCATTGGCGCCGAGCCGGCCCTTGTTCTGGGTTCCGTCGAGCTCGATCATGAGCCGGTCAACGGCCGTCTGGTCGGTGGCATCCTTGCCTTCAAGCGCGGCAGCGATCTCGCCGTTGATGTGGCTGACGGCCTTCAGCGTGCCCTTGCCCAGATAGCGTTTCGGGTCGCCGTCGCGCAGTTCCACGGCTTCGTGCTCGCCCGTGGAGGCCCCGGACGGTACGGCGGCGCGGCCCATGCTGCCATCGGCCAGAAATACGTCAGCCTCGACAGTGGGATTGCCGCGTGAGTCGAGGATTTCTCTTCCAACTACTTTCGCGATATAAGTCAATTGAATCTCCTAAGTATGAGTTCTTTGGTTTGAATCTAATTCCGCCGAGAGCGGGTAATAGTTCAGTTAGGACGTGACGACTATGCCCGCCCCGGTAACGTGATAACCCCTAGCTCGGTCCGCATCCAGGTCAAATCCGATGATACTCGATTCCCGGACTTTGACGCCGGTGTAGACGATGGCGCGCCGCAGGCGGCTCTAGAGGCTGCGCCCACGCGCCGGCCTTACTGCCCGAACACGAACTTCACCGGCCGGTAGAATCGCTAGTACGTTGTCCGTTTCAGCGTAAATCCCTGAAACGAAATTGGTTGCAAGAAGAAGACCCCGGCATCCGCTGAAACCCGCCTAAAATGGGACTTGACTTTATTCCGCAACCACCTATGATATCAGTACCTTCCGTTCGAAGCGCACGGTATTTTTGCCGGTTTTGGCCGGTGATTTTCCGGGCGCCGCTCGGGAAACTCGGTCGAGTTGGGAGGTGTATTTCGTTTGGCTGAAGTCAGGCTTCAAGAGGGCGAGACTTTGGAAAATGCCCTCGGCCGCTTCAAGAGGAAGGTGCAGCAGGATGAAGTTATTAAAGAGGCTAAGCGCCATTCCTTCTATTTGAAGCCTGGTGAGAAGTTCCGTGCCAAGCAGGCTTTGGCGCGGAAGCGCAATCGAAAGAAGACACGCCGGGAAGTGGAGTAAATTTCGCGGTGGGGTATGCCCCGCCGCTATCCGCAACTGTTCAGGTTAATACGGGGCAAGGAACCATGCCGGATTTCCAGGACCGCGTTCTAAAGTGCGTAGACTGCGGAGCAGATTTCGTATTCACAGCGGGAGAACAGCACTTCTTCCACGACAAGAATTTCAAGAACGAGCCCAAGCGCTGCAAGAACTGCAAGACCAAGCGCCAGGGAGGTTCGGGCCCAGGCTTTAGCAAGAC
Source organism: uncultured Acidobacteriia bacterium (assembly GCA_903925975.1). GTDB lineage: Bacteria > Acidobacteriota > Terriglobia > Bryobacterales > Bryobacteraceae > BOG-224. Next base: position 5,345 of record CAIYHG010000086.1, read on the forward strand.
GGAGACCATGACCACCTGCTCCCAGTGTGGCCGGGAAACCACGGTACCCTTCAAGCCGACCCAGGGGCGTCCCGTATTCTGCCGCGAGTGTTTCTTGAGCCGCAAGGGCTCAGCGGCAACGGCTGTTGCGGGCAACCGATAGCCGTATCATCCGGGCAGGCGCGCCTAGTAAGGTGGCCTGCCTTCAGTGTTTCCGGGTCCTCTGTTCCCAACCTCTGCCTAATTGGTCTTCCGCGGCGAATACTTGCTCAATATTGAAATCAACTGAGCGGCCATCTCGGGCGGTTTGACCCCGGTGGTCAGCACCTGCTTGTTCTCCCAAGGCTGGCCGTACATCGCCTTGTTCGAGTCGAGATCGTTCCGCAGCGTGGCGCCTTCGAGCGAAACGCCGGCGAACAGCCCGCGGGAGCGCGACCACGATAGGATTTCGGCGCTGAGGAACGCGTCGGTCTGGGCCGAAGCGTGGCGGCCCACGGGACCCGCGGCCACGCTGGCGTCCCCGCCGAGAGTGAATTTGCTGGTAGTGAGGCGCTTCATGCCGCGCTCATTCATCACCAACAGGATCACATCGCTCGAAGAAACGCCGATTTGGAAACCGAAACTGCCTCCCTCGATGCGCACGGCTCCGGGGGCGCCCCAACCGTTGCCGCTCGCGGCGCGGCATACGGCGAATCCGCGGCCGTATTTCCCGCCGAGTCCCAAGGCCGCTTTCTTCATCCCCGGAACGAGAACGACGCAGGCGGATTTATCGAGCAATTCCTGTGGGATGGCCTTATCCGGCGCCGCCATCACTTCCGAAAAGAGGGCCGTGGAATCGGACAAGCGCTCCACCGTATCGGTCTTGTCGTCAGCCGCAAATACAGGCGCGCTGGAAAGCGCCATCAACAGCGTCAAAGTAGTGAACCGCATGGCCTAATGGTAGCGCGAAGGGACGGAACCGGAGCCCCGCAATTGGGGCAACCTGACCCATATCGATAGCGGGAGTACGTTAGACCGGCCCGCGGACGCCGCACGCGCCGATACTCCGTGCGAAGGCTTGGCGCCATGACCCGCGGCGGGCGGGCGCGCTAGCCCCGGGGTGTGGGTTTCTCGTCTTCTTCCACCAGTTCCCATTGGCCGCGGCCGCACATGTTCGAGCACTCGGGAAACTGCTGGCCGGAGGCGAAGCGTTCCGGCAACTTGCAGACCGTACACCAATAGATTCCCGTCTTCGGGGCGGTAACGCCGGGGCGATAAGTCATTTGCTGTCTCCTTTTATGTCGAGAGCCCAATCCGCGAGTTGTTCCATGCGGTCTATGAGGATGTCGGGCGCCGGATCGTTGAGCGTTTCCGGCTGGAATCCGTAGGTGACGCCGCAGGCTCGCACTCGGGCGTTGCGGGCGGTCTGGATATCCACCCCGCTATCGCCGACCATGACCGTGCGTTCCCGTTCCACTCCAGTTTCGGCGCGGAGCGTGTCCACGCCTATCGGATGCGGCTTCTTGAATTCAAAACTGTTGCCGCCGTACACCTGAATGAAGCGCGGGCCGACGCCAAGCCCCTCCATAATCGCGCGGCTGATCCGGACGGGCTTATTCGTGAGCACGGCGAGCCGCTTACCGGCTGACCAAAGCCGGTCGAGCGTATCGCGCACCCCCGGATACAGAGTGGTATTGTCGAGCGCGTGCGCGCCGTAGTACTCCAGGAAGAATTCGAGGGCTTCCTGAATCTCAGCCTCGGCGGCCCGCTCGCCGAGCGCCCGCCGGATGAGCGCCGGAGCGCCGTTGCCGACGTACGAGTAGACGCGCTCGTTCTCGATGGGCGCCATGCGCATATGGGCGCGCGCCGCATTCACGGCGTGGGCGAGGTCGAGCCGGGAATCGATGAGCGTGCCGTCCAGGTCGAAGATGAGGAGGTCCATCAAACCAAGTTCGATCTTAGCAGTAACGTTTCGCGGTTCAGCCGGGGCCGCAGTTGGAGAAGCGGGCGGCCGGGCGGCGAAAGGCGGCGCTAGGCTGTCTTTTTCTTCCGCTTGCGCACCAAAGTGGCCCTGGCGGCGGGCTTGCGGCGGGGCCGACCGTTGCCGAGCGCGTACTCCACCATCTTCCGCTGCAGCGTGTTCCGGTGAATGCCAAGGCGCTTGCTGGCGGCGGACTGATTCCCGCCCGAAGCCTTCAAAGCGCCATCGATCATGGCCATTTCCAGAACTTCGACCGCTTGCTCCAGGAAGATCCCTCCGGATAGCAGGTGCTGCACGAGCCCGTCAAATTTCTCGTTCATTTTTCCCGTTTTTGTCCCTCTGCGCGCCGGGCGCACTTTCGATCCCTCGTTCGACGGCCTTCCCCCAAGCCGCCTTCACCTGCTGGTACCTCTTGCGGAAACCTTCCTTCAATTCATATGGCGCCATCGACGAGAGAAGACGCGACGCGTCCATGACGTAAGGCGCCGCTCGCGAGCGCACAACCGCGCTGGGCGGATCTTCTCCGGGGGAGAACGCCATCACCGCCATCACGATCACCACGGCCACCAGCAGGCCGCGCGCCAAGCCGAACAGCGCTCCCAGCGCGTGATCGACAATCGAAAGGCCGGTCACCTTCAAGAACTTTCCCAGGATAAAGCCGATCAGCGAGCCGATCAATATCACGCCGAGAAAAATCGCAAAAAAACCGACGAGATTCGACGCCGGCCGCGAACTAACGTAAGGCGTGACGAACGACCCGGCGGCGCCGTAGAACCAAATTCCGAGAATTAGTCCCAGCACTACCGAAACCAAGCCGATGATTTCGCGAGTCAGACCCTTCCGGAAACTCGCCACCACGGACCACGCGAGAACGATGACCAGGACTATGTCCAGCCAGTTCATAGTTCGCGGCCGGTGATTATGCTGTATGCCTGCCTGTACTTGTCGGCGGTCTTGGCCGCGATTTCGTCCGGGAGCGAAGGAGCCGGCGGCTGCTTGTTCCAGCGGATCGACTCCAGATAGTCTCGGACGAATTGCTTGTCGAAGGATGCTTGCGGTCCGCCGGGCGCGTAGGTATCGGCCGGCCAGAAACGCGAGGAATCCGGCGTGAGCACCTCATCGCCGAGGGTCAATTCGTCGCCCACGAAACCGAACTCGAATTTCGTATCGGCGATGATGATGCCCTTGGTGGAGGCGTAGCGCGAAGCGCGGCTATAGATGTCAAGCGTGAGATCGCGCAAACGCGAGGCCAAGTCCTTGCCGATCATCGAGCAGACCGTCTCGAACGAAACGTTTTCGTCGTGGCCCGATTGCGCCTTCGTGGAGGGGGTGAAGATCGGCTCCGGCAACTGGCTGCTTTCCGTCAGACCGGCCGGCAGCTTGATGCCGCACACCGTGCCGCTCTGCCGGTATTCCTTCCAGCCGGACCCGGAAAGGTAGCCGCGCGCAACGCACTCCACGTCAACCATGCGGGCACGTTTCACGAGCATCGACCGGCCTTCCAACTGATCCCGGAAATTGGCCAGCGGCGCGGGATATTCGTCCACATTCGCGGTCAGGAAGTGAGTCGGCACGACTCCCTTCAGAAAATCGAACCAGAAAATGGAAAGCTGGTTCAGCACCTTTCCTTTGTCGGGGATGCCGGTGCCCAGGATGTAGTCGAACGCGGAGATGCGGTCCGTGGCGATGATCAGCAGGCGGTCGCCCGCGCTGTATACATCGCGAACCTTCCCGCGGGCGTGGCGTTCAAAGCCTGGGAGATCAGTTTCCAGAATGACCTGCTTCACAGTGGGGTTCACGGTTCCTCGGGTTTTCAATCGGGGGAGTAAACCAAATGATAACCCGTTCAGCGCCGAAGTCAATCGCGTTTGAAGCGGCGCACAGTAGAATCGGTGTATGACCGACCGCGCCCTGCTGGAACACATCACCGGCTCGCCCCACGCGCGCGCGAATTTCAAGCAACTGGTACGGGAACTCGGCACGAAAGGCCCGGCGAGGGAAGAACTTGAGGCTGCGCTTTCGCGCCTCACGGACCGCGGCGAGCTTATTGAGACGCGCTCCGGGTATTTCACCGTGACCGCCCGCAGCCGGGAGTTCGCCATCGGGCGGCTGAACATGCACCGAGACGGGTACGGATTCGTGATCCCGGAACGCCCGGTGGAGGGCCTGGCGGGCGACGTGTTCATTCCGCCCAACTCGGCCGAAAAGGCCATGCATGGCGACCGTGTGCTGGTGCGGATGGGACGCATCGAGGCCGACGGGCGCGCGGACGGCGAAATCCTGCGCATTATCAACCGGGCACATCCGACAGTGGTAGGGGAATTCCGGATCGGCCGGCGCGGACAATTCGTCGTGCCGCACGACACGCGCATTCAGCAGTGGATCGAGATTCCCGCCGGGCTGGAATTTCCGCGCGAGGGTCCGGTAATTGATCGCATCGGCGTGGAGCCGCCCAAGGTTTCGTCCGTTGCGGAACTCAACGGGATGATCGTGAACGTGGAATTGTTGGAATTCCCGGAGCACGGCGCGGGCGCGGTGGGGCGCGTGGTCGAGATCCTGGGCCACCCCGACGATTTCGGCGTGGACGTGGAGGTGGTGATTCGCAAGCACCACCTGCCGCACCGGTTTCCCCCCGAGGTGGTGGCGCAGGCCGAGGGAGTGCCGAGCGCGATCTCACCCGAGGAACTCGAAGGCCGGCGCGACTTCCGCGGGATGGACGTGGTTACCATCGACGGCGAAACGGCGCGCGATTTCGACGATGCCGTGTGGGTAGACCAGCTTCCGAACGGCAATTTCGCGCTGCACGTGCATATCGCCGACGTGAGCCACTACGTGCGCCCCGGAACGCCCATCGACGCGGAGGCGCGGCTGCGCGGAACGAGTGTGTATTTCCCCGACCGCGCAGTGCCCATGCTGCCGTTCGAGTTATCCACCAACATCTGTTCGCTGGTCCCGAAGGCGGACCGGCTGGTGCTCTCGGCGCTGCTCGAGATCGACCGGCAAGGCGATATCGCGGCCCAGGAGTTCACCCCTGGGGTGATCCGAAGCGTGGAGCGGATGACGTACACCAGCGTGCACCTCCTGCTGGAGGGCGATGCGGCAATGCGCGAACGCTACCAGCCGCTAGTGCCGCGCTTCGAAATGATGCGCGAACTGGCGCTGCTGCTCAACCGCAAGCGCGTGCGCCGCGGGTCCATCGATTTCGACCTACCCGAACCGCTGATCGAATTCGACGAGTGGGGCGAGATGATTGGAGTGAAACGCGCGCCGCGCAATTTCGCCCACCGCCTGATCGAAGAGTTCATGCTGGCCGCGAACGAGGCCGTGGCTTCGCATCTGGAGCACACGGAGCTCGATTCGATCTTCCGCATCCACGAGAAGCCCGACCCCAAGCGCGTGATGGAATTCGAAGAAGTGGCCGCGCATTACGGGTATTCGCTGGGCGTGGGCGCGATCCCCGTGAAGAAGTTCGGCATCACGGACCGGCGGCGCGATGGCAGCAAGAAACGCCGCGACGTGGTTTTGCCCACGGGCGGCATGAACCTCTCGTCGCATCAATATCAGCGCCTGGTGGCCAAGATCGAGGGCAAGCCGGAGGAGCGGATTCTGAGCTACCTGATGCTGCGCTCGCTCAAGCAGGCGCGCTACAGCACGGAGAACGCCGGGCACTTCGCGCTGGCGGCGGAAACATATACGCACTTCACGTCACCCATAAGGCGATACCCGGATCTGATGATTCACCGGCTGCTGCGGGCGGCGCTGGCGGGCGATGTGGGGCGGTTGCCGCAAGGCGCCGCGCTCACCGCCATCGCCGAAGACTGTTCGCAATCGGAGCGCCGCGCGGCAGATGCCGAGCGCGAGTTAGTGGAGTGGAAGAAAGTGCGCTTCATGTCCGATCGCGTGGGCGAGGATTTCGATGCGCTCGTGATCAGCACCGCAAAATACGGCCTGTTCGTGGAGCTGGCGGACCTGTTCATCGAAGGACTCGTGCCGATCGACACGCTACCCGGCGACGAGTACGCGTATCAGGAGAACGTTCGTAAGGTGGTGGGGAAGCGCACGCGGCGCCAGTTCTCCATCGGGGACCGCGTGCGAGTGGTGCTGGACCGCGTGGACGCCAACGAACGCAAGTTGCAGTTTTCGCTGATGGAAGAGAACCGCGGCGCTCCACATCGCCGAAAGCTGCGCCGCTAAGGGAATCGGGATCAATACCATGGCGTCTGGGTGGGAGAGCTTGCGCTGCGGCGGCGTTCAAACACAGGGCAGGCCAGGAGCCCTGCCCCACTGGGCGCCGATCGAGTGGAGACGGTTTTGCGAACCCAAAGCGGGTTCGCGCCATGTGCTGAAATAAGCTTGTACGGAACAGCCACAGGATTCCGCCCGCAAGCGCGTTGCCAGGCGCCGCAGGGATAGCGCGGTAAGATGATCGCCTCCAGAACACCCCGGACGATTTGGGTCGAACTGACATCGAAGTGTCCTCTGGATTGCGTATTCTGCTCGCGCAAGACACGGCGCGGTGTGGGCGATCACATGCCCTACGAACTCTTCGAGTCCCTGGTGAGTCAGGTTTCCGATCCCCGCACCTTTCTGTTGAACTACTCGGGCGAATCCACGGTCTACCCCGAGTTGATCCCGGCAATCCGGTTGGCGCGCTCGACGGGCGCATTCGTCGAACTGGTTTCCGCGCTGGTGAATGTGCCCGAAGCGGCAAGCCGCGAGTTGTCTTCGAGCGGGTTGAACCGGCTGACCGTGTCGCTGCACACCACGAATGCCGCGCGGTACCGCGACATCTACCGCTACGGAAGTTTCGAGGAACTGCGCGCGCGACTGAGCTTATTGCTGGAGTCAAGGCACCGCAGCGACACGCCCTTGGCAGTGGACCTGGCGTTCGTGGCCATGGATCGAAACCTGGAGGATCTGCCCAGTGTTGCAGCTTTCGCGGCGTCGATGGGACTGCGGAGCATCTCCGTCTTTCCGGTTTTGCGGCGCGACCAGATTCCAGAACGGTTCCCCAGCGAACTGACGGAACTTGGCGTCGCCCGGCCGGGGTTTCAGGAGAGGGTCGCGGCGGCAGTTAAAGCCGCGGCGAGCCACAGCCCGGAAGTTTCCATCCGCATCTGCGATCCGTCATTCACTGTCACCGGCGCCACATTAGGAGAATCGCCCATCCCGTACCCCGGACCGCTGCCAGATGGCGCCAGCATTCATTCCTGCGAACAGAACCCCTGGGAAACCGCCCATGTGCTGGCCAACGGCGACGTGGTGGCCTGCGAGCAACTGGACAAGATTCCTCTCGGAAATCTGGCCCGGCAATCGCTGTCGGAGATCTGGCGTGGCGAGGCGTACCGCGCATTCCGGGAGCAGTACGCGCGCGGCGCCACGCCCGAATGCCGTGCATGCCCTTGGAAGCTGGCGTATCGCCCCGGCGCCGTGCAGAGTGAGATCATCGGCTCACGCGGCAGGAACGCGCAACTATGGCACGGCTGGCACGCGCCTGACGGCGAAGCGCACGTTTGGGCCAGCCAGCAGGCGTTGGCCGTAATCGCGCCGAGGGAGGGCTCGCGCGCGCTACGCCTCTCCGGCATGCTGCCTCCCGGGCCCCCGGGCAGTCCCAATGAGTTGGCGATCTCGTGCAATGGAGCGGAGGCCGCGCGAGTTGGGAACTCAGGCACGGACGTATCGCCTTTTGCGCTTGAGTTGCCGGTTTCTCCCAACGGAAACGGGCCGTGGAGGGTCGAGTTCCGAACGCGCCACATGTACCGCCCGAGCGAGCGCGGCGATGGGCCCGATCAGCGCGATCTGGGGTTTGCGCTGGGCCTGCTCGCCTCCCAGCCTTTCGTGGATCCGGAAGAAGTGGCGCGCCGGGAAAAGCTGCTGCGCCCGCTGCCTTACATCGTGCGTGGGATCGATGCGGCCGGCCGCGCGGCGGCGCGCTGCCTGCGGCACGGGCGGGCCGACGGCGGCAGACGGTTTGCTCCGGGGCTCTCCGTACTGATTCCCGAGCGTGACAATGCGGCGGAGTTGGCGGAGTGCCTGGCGAGCGTGCGCCAAGCCGCCGCCCGGCTGAGCGAACCAACTGAGGTGATCGTGCTGGTGAACGGTTCGCCCCCGTTCGATTATGAGATGCTGCGCGCGCGTCACCCGGAAGCCCGATGGCGCTTCTTCAAAAAGCCTCTCGGGTTCGGCGGCGCGGTAAGGGCAGGATTGCGAGCTGTCCGCCACGACTGGACGTACCTGCTCAACAGCGACGTGGCGCTCGATGCGGAAGCGTTGGCCCAGTCCGCAGTTCACCGGCATGCCGGAATCTTTTCCATCGCGTCACGAATCCGGCTCAAAGACCCGACGAAATTTCAGGATGAAACCAACTGGACAAAGCTATTCATCGATGACGGCCTGGTGACCATTCACGATTGCATCGCGGATTTCGATGAGACGGTTCCGGGGTTCTATGCGGGGGGCGGAGCATCCCTGTTTCAGACGCGCCTGCTGCGGCAGTTCGCCCGCGTCTCCGCCTACGACCCGTTCTACTGGGAGGACGTGGAATGGGGCTGGCGCGCGCGAAAGCTCGGCTACGGTTCGCTGTTCTGCCCCACGTCAGTTGCGCATCACACCCGCCGCTCGACGATCTCGCGAGCATACCCGCCCGAAGAAATCGAACGCATCTGGGCGCGTAACCGCTTGCTGTTTCAGTTACGCAATTTCACTGAGGCGGGGTCGCTCAGGCGAGTCGGAGAGGAACTGGCGCGCTCCGCAGGGATGCCCGCCCTGAATCTCTCCACGTTGTGGAAGATCGCGAACGGGCGTTTATGGAACCATCTCGCACCGGTTCCCGATAGCGGTGTGCTGGCGGTCTTGAACTCAGCCTTGAGCGCGCCGCGCTAGAACGTAATCCCCAGCAGAAACTCAGCCTGGCTCTTGTTGCCTTGCACCATGCTCACCGGGTCCACAAACTTGCCCGAGCCCCAGCGCGTGTAACGAACCTCCGGCGAGATGTGGAGGACTACCGCATGGATATCCAAACCGGCCCCCATCACAAAGCCTTTTGTCGTGTTGGAAGTTGTGGGCGAGTTGGTCAGATTCAGAGCAGAGCGGACGGATTGCGTGAGTCCGCTGATGTGGTCCCACGCGACACCGGCGTCCACGAACGGTTTGACTCCGGGCGTCGGGAAGCGGAACTTGGCCAGCAGCGGAAACTCCAAGGCGCCGCCGGTGGCCGTGATGGCGACGGGCACGCCGTTCACGGTTCCGACGGAGACATAATTCAACCGGCGGTAGAGCGCGTCAAACTCTATCGCGAGGCCGGCAGGCAGCTTCAACTCAACCGTCGGCCCCGCGACATACCGCTTCGTGCCGGAATTGAACCCGAAGTTCGAGCTCTGTATCCGGTCGGTGAAATCGGTCAGGGGCACCCCGGCCTTCACGCCAAGCGTCAGGGGCGATACCGCGAATGCCGAAGCGGCGGCGAACAGGAACAAGAAGAGCGGTTTCATATCATCTCCTACGAACAAGCCAGCACATTGGTTTCCAGTGTGGTGGAAATCACGCGACGCCAAATGGCCCCGGCGCCGCAGCCTCACACCCTCAGGGTAAACGTTTCTCCCAGGTAAACGCGCCTCACTTCCGGGTCGCGCGCCAGCGCTTCGGGCGTACCGGCACGGAAAATCTCTCCGTTGCTGATGATATACGCACGGTCCGTAACCGCCAGTGTTTCGCTCACGTTGTGATCCGTTACCAGTATCCCGATGCCCTGGCGCTTCAGGTCGAAGATGATGCGCTGCAATTCGAGCACCTGGATCGGATCGATCCCCGAGAAGGGTTCGTCGAGCAGCAGGAAGCGCGGGTCGATCACCAGGGAGCGGGCGATTTCGACGCGCCGCCGTTCGCCGCCGGAAAGCATGTAACCCTGATTCCGCCGCACCTTTTCGAGACCAAGCTGGTCGATGAGCTGATCCATCTTCTCGCGCCGCTTCCGCGCGCGCAGAGGCAGCGTTTCGAGAATGGCCATCAGGTTTTCTTCGACGGTGAGCTTGCGGAAAACCGAAGCCTCCTGCGGCAGGTAGCTGACGCCGCGCCGGGCGCGCTGGTACATCGCCAGATGGGTGATGTCCTCTCCATCGACTTCCACCGTGCCCGAATCGGGGCTAATCAGGCCCACAATCATGTAAAAGGAGGTGGTCTTGCCGGCGCCGTTGGGCCCGAGCAGGCCTACTACTTTGCCCTGCTCCACGGAAACCGAGACGTCGTGGACCACGTGGCGGCCGCGGTAGGCTTTGGAGAGGTTCTTGGTTTCGAGCGCGCTCATCAGGCTCACTTGTGGTCGCGGTTGACGCGGCTCTTGACGGGGTCGCCTGGGGCGCCGCTCCCCAGCAGCCTATCATCGTTAGCGTAGTAGGTCAATTCCGCGCCTTCGGAAGAACCTTTGACGCTATCGACAAGCTTCGCGTTGCCTCCGCGCAGCACGATCTTCTGATTAGCGGAGTAATATTCGGCGTGATCTCCGGTGCCCGTCCGCCTGCGCGCGGGGGCGTCCTGCACGATGCGGACGTTGCCATCGGCGAACGCCTTTTCGAGTTGAGAACCGCCGCCCTGGCCCAGATTGGCGCGCAGGTCGCGCGAATCCACGGCCAGCCCCGGGCGGACCAGTTTCACGCCTCCGGTGTAAACCGCCAACCGGTCCGCGTCGGTATAGACCATCTTCTGGGCACGCACCACCGTCAGCACGGGCGCGGCGGCGGGCTTGGCGGCCGCCGGCTGTTCCCATAGGTTCGTAATCACATTGCCCGAGGCCGTCAGGATACGCTTCTCCCGGTCGATATCGAGGGTGTCGCCCTGTATTCGGTTGGCTCCCTGCCACATGACCGCATCGCCTTCGTAGTGTATGGAGCGGTTTCGGTTGGTGGATTGCATCTTGCGCGCCTGGGCCTGGATGGGGTCTTCGCCGGCCAGCATCTGCGGACTCTGCTTATCGGCGAGCCGGCTGGACCGCACCTGCCCTTCCGCGGAAAAATCGCCCGTGGTTTGATTCAGGCGGATCAGGTCCGCGGCGGTGGACCCGGTAGAATCCCATACGCGCGCCGACGTGCGCAGAACGATGACGTCCTGCGCGGCGTCAAGCGTTGCCTGGGCGGCCCGTGCGCGGCGGTCGGCTTCGTCATAGCTGAAGTCGCCCGATTGCTCCATCGAGGTCATCCGCCCCGTGGCCAGGTCGAAGCGCACCACAAGTTCGCGGCTGCGGGTGATGGCCAGAGCGCGGTTGCGCTTGCGCTCGTCCTCGGTGGGGTCGGTCTGCGTCTTCGCATCCGTGGCGCGGAACGATTCGATGGCGTTTCGCGGCCCGTAGGCGATGGCCAGATTATTGCCGTCTAAGGTGCGATGGCGTTGCGAGGGCGCGTTGGGGAAGAACTCGAGCGTGCCGGGGCCGCGCGTAACCAGGCTTTCCATTTCGCGCCCGCCGGCGCGCATCTTCATATCCACGTCGTTCGAGCGTAGAACGCGCGTTTCGGCCGGCTGCGCGCCCGCTATGGGCAGCGGCTTGGAAGTAACCACGGCGTTGCCGGTGGCTGCGATGCGGTCGAGCGCGCTTTCATCGGCCTGGGTCGAGAAAGTCATGGCCACCACATCGGAACGCACGCTGGTCTCGCCGGTTGGCGAGGAGGAGGTCATCTGCGCTCCGCCATTCCCGCGCACCGTCTGAATGGCGCCCTCGTCGTTGAAATCCACCTGGAGTTGCGCGGCGTTGTAGGCCAGCTTTCGATTGGGATAAGCGTCGGTTCCGGTGGCTTGGGCAGCCGTGATCTGCTGAATTGCGTGGCTCGATCCGCCGGGGCCGTCGACTTGCTTGAGGCGGACTACGGCGTCGCGGCCCTCGATCACGGCAGCGCCGCGCTTCAACCGGCCCCACGGGCGCAGCCGGATCTCGGATTCCAGTTCGAGATACGTCAGGCTTTCGGCCTCGATGGTCATGGGCTCGGCTCCCGGCTTGGGGGACCGCCAGTTGAGATGCACGTCCTTCTTCATTTCGAGCACGCGCGAGGCGGGGTCGTAGGACGCCCCGGTGGCGCTGCCCTCGCCGTTCTGAAAAACGAAGGTGGAAGGCCGGTCGGTATCGGCCTTTCCGGTGGCCGGGTCCAGAGCGATGCCGGCCGATTTGATGGATACCAGCGAATGCGCGGGAGAACCGTCGGCGGGGGCGCCGATGGTGATTTCAACGTCGCCATCGGAATAGAACCGGTTATCGGTGGTAGACAGCGTGGCCGCCGCGCTGGTGATGAGGTCGTAGGTGCCGGCATCCTCGCTGAAGAGCTTCAGGCGCACTCCCCGCAGATCCACCCGCGAGGAATCCTTGGACTGGCGGTAGTCCTCCGCTTCAAGATCGAAAACCTTTCTGTTTCCAATGGATTGCGAGATCTTATAGTGTTCCGCCGAGGAACTGAGCCCGGGCGGCAGGGGCTGGGGTGCGGGGGCGGCGTTGTCGCGCAGGGTTTTGCGCTGGGCGCGATAGGCAATCAGCGCGCCGCCGAGGATCGCGGCTATTGCCAGCAATAGAAGCCACCGCGCGCCTCTCATGGGGATAGAACCACTATAACAGTGTGCCATGCGCCGGACTCCGCGGCTTTGTGTAAGGATGGATCGCATGGGTTCCGAACGCATCCGGATACTGGCTACCGGGGGAACGTTTGACAAGGAATACGACGAACTCACCGGCGAACTCTACTTCAAGGATTCCCACCTGCGCGACATGCTGCGTCTGGGGCGGTGCCACCTGGAGGTGGACGTCCGCACGCTGATGATGATCGACAGCCTGCAGATGACCGACGACGACCGCCGGATGATTCTGGAGCACTGCCAGCGCTGCGAGGAGCGCCGCATCGTGATCACCCACGGCACGGACTCCATGGAGCAGACTGCCGCCGTGCTGGGCCGCGCGATTTCGGACAAGACCGTCGTGCTCACAGGGGCCATGGTCCCCTACACCTTCGGCAGTTCGGACGGCATGTTCAACCTAGGCACCGCGCTGGCCTTCGTGCAGACTCTCCCGCCGGGAGTCTACGTGGCCATGAACGGACGCGTGTTCTTATGGCACTCGGTGCGGAAGAACCGGGAGCGCGGGGTGTTCGAGGACGCTGTGGACGCACGCAAGCAAGGTTGAGCCTCTCCTTGTCAACTACAGGAACTACTTACACTTCATCAACTTACAAGCAAATCTTGTCACTCCAGCCAATCGTGTGCTAATAATATTGAACGGAAGCCAGCCATAGCCGCTGGATTCCATTCGTAAATCAGATTCAATCTCATCGCAGGAGGCAGTATCAATGAATATCCGTCCGCTCTATGACCGCATCGTGGTCAAACGGATCGAGCAGCAAGAGGAAAAGGTTGGCGGCCTGTTCATTCCGGACAGCGCAAAAGAGAAGCCCCAGGAAGCCGAAGTAGTAGCTACCGGCAAGGGCAAGCGCCTGGAAGACGGCAGCGTGGTCGCGTTGGACGTTCAAGTTGGCGACCGCATCCTGTTCGGCAAGTACTCTGGCAGCGAAATCAAGATCGACGGCCAGGAGTACATCATCATGCGCGAGGACGAGGTTCTCGGCGTATTGGAAGGCGCGGCGAAGAAGTAACGAGGAGTTTATAAAGCGATGGCGAAACAGATTGTATATTCCGATAATTCCCGTCAGGCGATTCTGCGCGGCGTCAACCAGCTGGCTGAAGCGGTGAAAGTCACCCTCGGCCCGAAGGGACGCAACGTCGTTCTCGAGAAGAAGTTCGGCGGCCCCACAATCACCAAAGACGGCGTGACGGTAGCGAAGGAAATCGAACTCCGTGATCCGCTCGAAAACATGGGCGCACAGATGGTCCGCGAAGTGGCTTCGAAGACCAGCGACGTGGCCGGCGACGGCACCACCACCGCGACGATTCTGGCCCAGGCCATCTTCCGCGAAGGCGTGAAGGCCGTGACCTCCGGCGCCAACCCGATGGCTCTGAAGCGCGGCATCGATAAGGCCGTAGCCGTGGCCACCGAGGAAGTAAAGAAGCTCTCCAAGCCCGTATCGGGCGACATGATCGGCCAGGTCGGCACCATTTCCGCCAACAGCGATACGACCATCGGCAACATCATCGCCGAAGCGATGAAGAAGGTCGGCAAAGATGGCGTGATCACGGTCGAAGAATCCAAGACCATGGTTACCGAGCTGAACACCGTGGAAGGCATGCAGTTCGACCGCGGCTACCTCTCCCCGTACTTCGTGACCGATGCCGAGCGCATGGAAGTGGTCCTCGAAGATCCCTACATTCTCATCCATGAGAAGAAGATCTCGAACATGAAGGACCTGCTGCCGATTCTCGAGCAGATTGCCCGCGCCGGCCGCCCGCTGCTGATCATCGCCGAGGAAGTGGAAGGCGAAGCGCTGGCCACCCTCGTGGTGAACAAGCTGCGCGGCACCCTGAACGCCTGCGCCGTGAAGGCCCCCGGTTTCGGCGATCGCCGCAAGGCGATGCTGGACGATATCGCCATCCTCACCGGCGGCAAGGCCATCATGGAAGACCTGGGCGTGAAACTGGAAGGCGTCCGCCTGGAAGACCTGGGCCGCGCCAAGCGCGTCACAGTGGATAAGGACAACACCACGCTCGTGGACGGCGCCGGTTCCCAGAAGGCTATCGAAGGCCGCATCAAGCAGATCCGCACGCAGGTTGAAGAGACCACGTCGGATTACGACCGCGAGAAGTTGCAGGAACGGCTGGCGAAGCTAGCGGGCGGCGTGGCCGTCATCCGCGTCGGCGCAGCCACCGAGACCGAAATGAAGGAAAAGAAGGCGCGCGTGGAAGATGCCATGCACGCCACCCGCGCGGCTGTCGAGGAAGGCATTGTTCCCGGCGGCGGCGTGGCCCTGCTGCGCGCATCCATCGCCCTGAAGACCTTGAAGGGCGTTGGCGACGAGCAGTTCGGTATCGACATCGTCCGGCGCGCGTGCGAAGAGCCCCTGCGCCAGATCGTATTGAACTCGGGCACCGAGGGCGCCATCGTCGTGGAGAGAGTCCGCGAGAACAGCAACCCGAACTTCGGGTTCAACGCCGCGACCGACGAGTACGAAGACCTGGTAGTCGCGGGCGTGATCGATCCCGCGAAGGTGACCCGCACCGCTCTGCAGAATGCCGCATCCATCGCTTCCCTGATGCTCACGACGGAAGCCCTGGTGGCGGACATTCCGGAGAAGAAGTCCATGCAGACGCCGCCGAACCCGGCCGAGATGGAATACTAAGCACTACCGCAGCAACGATAAGAAGCCGCGCTCCCGGTTACGCCGGGGGCGCGGTTTTTTATTGGTGGGCTCGCGGTCGATATGCCAAGATTTCTGGCGCGTTAAGAAGCCGGCCCGGACTGCGCCCGCCTTCGCCACGGCGCCGGACGGGCGGAAGCGGAAAGCTTCGGCAGACCCCAGCCTTCAGGGCCTCAAACCTTGAGGATGCGGCCCCTGGGCTGCTATCATCGCGCGCAGAGGCGCGCGTGCGGGGACGCAACGAGTGTTTTGCTGCGATTGATTTCGAAACCGCGGATTACGGCCGCGATAGCGCCTGCGCCGTTGCGCTTGTTAAGGTGGAGCGCGACTGCATCGTCGACCGCATCTACAGCCTGATTCGCCCGCCACGCAGCGAATTCGTTTTCTCGTATCTTCACGGCATCACGTGGGACATGGTGCGGGACGCTCCCACGTTCGGGGACCTGTGGCCGCGGTTGGACCGCTGGCTGGAGGGCGTCGATTTTTTGGCCGCCCACAACGCCAGCTTCGACCGCGGCGTATTGGAAGCCTGCTGCCGCGCGGCCGGTCTTCCCGTTCCCCCGCACCGGTTCGAGTGCACCGTGCAGATGGCCCGGCAAGTGTTCGGGATCTATCCGACAAAACTGGATCGCGTCTGCGGCGTCCTCGGGATTCCTCTGGTGCATCACCAAGCCGATTCCGATGCGGAGGCGTGCGCGCAAATCGTGCTCTCCGCCAGGAGGGCGGGCGCACGCAAAGCCCCCAGGATATAGCCGGCTCCAGACCCCTACGGCGCGTCACAAACCGAGGCAAAGGACAAGAAGCTGAAGCTGCTCTACCTCGCCTACGGAACCGAATACCCCTGCCTTCCATTCCAGACCAAGGTCGTGGAGGAACCGCGCGGCAAGAGGATCGCGCTCGCCTTCAAGAGCTACCCGGGGCGCACGAATGGAGGGTGTGGCGCAGTTCTCTGGCCGATCTCGCCCCCCCTGCTCTTCCGTTAGCAGCCGGAAGCCGGTTCAACTAAAGCAGTATCATGTTCGTAGTGGCGCCGGGCCACCTGCGGCGGTTCCGCGATTGTCCGCGGGCCCGGTAACCGGCGAGGCTTGCCGGCCGCCGGACTCGAAGGGGGAGACATGAAGTTACGAATCGCTGGTGGGGTCGCGGTAGTTCTGGCGATTGCCGGCATTGCGCTCGCTCAGCGTGGTGGCTTCGGTGGCGGAGGAGGCCGGTTCCGCAGCGGTCCTCCCGAGTATTCCGGCCCTCCCATTCCTGTCCGCGCTGCGGAGTTTCATTTCATTCGCATGGAGTATCGGGACTTGCAGCGCCGCGGCTACGGCTTCGTTTCCCGCGGGGGCATGAGCCAAGGCTGGTGGTCGCAGGATTGGCCCGACGCCGAGAACCATTTCACTACCGGGCTCCAACGCCTGACCCGGATCGATATCGGCGATCCGCGCCATCTGCCGCTGACCGACGAGCATATCTTCGATTACCCCTGGATGTATTCCACGCAAGTCGGATACTGGGACCTAAGCGACAAAGAGATTGCGCAACTGCGCGAATACCTGTTACGCGGCGGGTTCCTGATGGTGGACGATATGTGGGGCGCGCCCGAGTGGGAGGCCTTCCGCCGCAGCATGGCGCGCGTGTTCCCCGACAAGCCCATCACCGATATCGCGCTCACCGACCCGGTGATGCACGTGCTCTACGATATCGGCCCGAATGACCTGACGTTCATCCCCGGTTCGCGCCACCTCCGGGTGACGGGCCCCAGCAGCGCGCAGATCGTTCAGCCGGCCGGCACGGCTCCGGCTTGGAGAACGGTCAACGACGACAAGAACCGCATGGCCGTTGCCGTCAATTTCGATACGGATATCGGCGACGCCTGGGAGTTTGCCGACGTGCCGTACTATCCCGAGAAGATGACCGCGCTGGCCTATCGCTACGGCATCAATTACATCATCTATTCGATGACTCACTAAAGCCCGTTCAGCGCCGGCTCTCTTTGGATTTCGATTCGATCAGGCGCTTGGTCAGGAGGACCATACCCAGAAGCTGGGTCCACTCCGAGACGATGTTCCCCACTACCTGCCCCCATTTCCCCTCGGAATCCATACGCACGTAAGCCACTATCCACAGCCCCAGGGTAAACAGCAGGATGATGGTCAACGAATGGTCGCGCAGGAACTCCTCCACGCGGTTCGGTAGTATCCCGTGCGGCTGCCGGCTTTCGGCGGAGCCGATTTCGTAGAAGTATTTTGTGGCAATCACCGTCACCACCACGCCCGTCCAATCCGCTATGGCGTTCCCGAAGAACGAGCCCAGATGCGTGGCGGGGTTGGCACGCGAATAGAGCGCGATCCAAAGCAGCACCACCGCAATCGAGACAATGCTCAAAGAGTGGTGTTTCAGAAAACCGTGTTTGCGGTGGTGGCTACGATGCGGCGAATCCATGACCACAAGTATGGCGCCTGCCGCGGCGCGGCGAACTCCCATTCGGCCCGGGCCGGAAGACGGACCGGTCGGCCGAATTCCACATGATTTTCGAGCGAGGACCGCTGCGTATTACGCGGGAGAAAATGCGCTCGATCGCCCGGAGGAATCGGTTTCGACCAGCGCATTCCCCGGAACAGGGCTACAATACCCGTTTGAAACTCGCGCTGATTGGCTACGGAAACGTTGGGCGGGCGCTGATGCGCCTGCTGATTCGGAAGCGGCGGGAATTCCCGTTCACGGTCACGGGCATCCACACGCGCAGCCACGGAACGGCACTGCGCGCGGCCGGGCTGGGCGCGAACCCCGCGTTCGGGCCGCCGGCCGCATCCATCGGCGAATTCCTGGATGCCGCCGACGCGGATACGGCGGTTGAGTTGACCACGCTCGACCCCTCGACGGGCGAACCCGCGATCTCACACATTCGCGCGGCGTTCGCGCGCGGCATGCACGCGGTTACGGCGAACAAAGGCCCTATCGCGCATGCGTTCGCATCGCTCTCCGAACAGGCCGAGAACGCCGGCGTGGGTTTCCGCTTCGAATCCACGGTAATGGATGGCACCCCGATCTTCAGCGTCTGGCGCCACAATCTGCCCGGCGTGGAGGTGATGGGCTTTACCGGCGCGTTGAACTCCACTTCCAAGATTGTGGTGGAAACGATGGAGCGCGGCGGGTCATTCGAAGAAGGCCTTGCCGCCGCCCGCGCCATGGGCATCACCGAAGGCGACGGCGCGTTCGACATAGAAGGCTGGGATTCCGCGGCCAAGACGGCCGCTCTGGCCAACGTGCTGCTGGACGCGCGCACGACGCCGCAGCAGGTCTCAACGCGAGGCATCGGACATCTCACCCCCGAGCGCATCGCGGAGATCAACCGCGCGGGCAAGACGGTTCGCCTGATCAGCCGCGGCCGCCGCACTGCGAAAGGCGTTTCGCTGCGCGTGCGCGCGGAGGTGCTTGACCGCAGCGACATCCTGGCCTGCACGCCGGGGACGTCGAACCTTATCCTCTTCGATACGGACTTGATGGGCACGTTCGGCACGGTTTCGATAGAGCCGCGCGTGGAGCAAACCGCCTACGGCGTCTTCAGCGACCTGGTAGATCTGTGGCGCCATTTGTAGCGGCATAGCCGGAGCTATCGGAGCGCCGGCTCTCCGCCGCCTGCTGTTGGGGTGCGCAAAGGGACGGCACGACCACGGCTCAAGCCGTGCCCTGATGCGAAGCGCAAGCGATGCGAGAAATGCCGGGTAGCCAGCCGTGGCGAGTTTCGAAGGATACGAGATTGGCGACTACTGGCTTCGGCAAGAGAACGGCGCGCCACGTTCGCCAAGCGGCGCCGGTGGACCGCTGCGCCTGACGCGCGCCCGGCGGCATCACTCAATCGACACTGTGACTGTGTTGCTGAGCGTATCCTTCTGCCGGAGATATAGCGGAAGAAACAGGCCTGGCGGAATGGTGGAGGGCAGGGTCACGTTCACCTGAACGACGCCTGGCGATGCCGGAATCAGAGTGGCGGACGCCGCGGGGATTTCCGTCCCACCGATTACCACGGTCACGGGAGCGAGCGGGGCGCCGTCGCCGGACACGGCTCCGAGACCTGTCGCGCCTATGGCAATCGCGCTGCCCCGAGGGGCCGGGTTGGATGGACCATTGAGGCCGTTGTCCTGGTTCGAGATCGCCGCTTGGCCGGGGGCGGCGGAGAAGATCGCGGGCGCAACATCGAGAATCGCGATAGTCTGGCGCACCGTCCCCGCCTCGGCCTGAACGCTCAAATCGGCAGGGCCCGGGACTGCGTTGAAGGGAACCAGCGCGTTCACCTGGAACGGGAATGCGGCTATAACCGTTGCTTCCTCCCCATTGATCTGCACCGTCGTCTTGGAGTTCGCACTCGCGAATCCGGCGCCGTAGATGGAAATGAGGCTTCCCGGCGCAATCTGGCTAGTCAGCGTGGCGGCATTGACCACGTCTCCCGCGATGATGGCGGCGGGCGTGAGCAAGCGAAATTGCCCGCCGCTACGGACGATTTGGTAGGAGGGCGCGGCGGAGCCCGTCATGAAGAGGCGTCCCCCGTTGGGAGCGAGATCGGTGAGGGTCAAGTCGTACGAGCCTTGCGTATCCAGATCGAGTTGATAGAGGCTGCCCGAATCGCCGCACGGATGGAAGTAGAGCATGCCGGGCGGATTCGCCGGCGTTGCCCCAGGCACTGCCGCAAAACCGGGGAATGCGAACGTTCGGCCACACGCGCCGGCAGCCGAGGAAACGGCCGGCGGAGCGCTGGCTGCCACCAGAAACGGCTGCGAATCCGGCGCACGCGGCAGCAGACGGACCGCGCCGGAGAGCGTACCTACAACCGTCTTCCCGCCCCCGGTGAAGCCGTTCAGGTAGCTACTGAGATCGGTCTGCGCGAAACCGGGATTGGGATCGGCGATCAAGAAACTTCCGTCGGCGGCGATGCCGGTGGCTACAACGAAGTGAGAGCCGAAAGCGCCGAGCGACAGCCCCAGGATGACGGGCGATCCGGCCGCCACCATATCGCGCAGAGAGCTGGAATCGAGTGACTCCACGCTCACTTCGACCCCGTGGCCGGCGAACGCGCCCGCCCGCCAGAGGTTCACGATCTGCTTGCCGTCGGGCCCGAGCGAGACGAAGCCGTCGCAGATTTGATTGCCTTGGGCGTCGGGAGTGCAGAAGGATTGCAGGAACGCGTTCAGGCGCACGGGGTCAGCCAAGCCGTTGGGCTGGCCCAAATCGCCGAGGGACTGGTAGTAGCGCAGAACCGACGCCGCAGCGGTGAGAAGCGCGCCCTGATCTGCTATGGTGTCCGAGCGGCCGCCAAGTAACCCACTCACGGCTTGCGAGAGGGCCGGAAAGTTGGAGAGAGAGAAGGCGGCGGATCTCGCGCTGAAGGTAGCTACCTGCCGCCCTGTCTGCGCCGTGGCCAGGGAGATGCCTTCCGAGAGGGGCAGGCGCATTCTGGCGCTGGCCCGGCCGGAGGCATCGGTCGTCACGGAAGCCGGGAAAATCTGCGCTCCCGGCGAGGCGGAGAAAGCGACTGTCTGCGCAGGCAGTGGATTGCCTTCCAAATCCCGCACGAGCGCAACCAGCGGCAGCGCCAACTGCGCTCCAGGCGCGCCTAGCTGCTGATCGCCGCTGTCAACGGAAATAGTCACTGAACCGCCGGCAGATCCGGCCACGGTATAGGAACCCTTCGCGGACGCGCCACTGCCGGTATCGACGGCTTTGACGACGACGGTCCCCCCCGCGGCCTCGACGGGTATCCTGACGTCCCAGGAATATGTTCCGGTGGCCATCGTGACGACGAAATCGGGTTGCCCCGTTTGCGAGACCCGCACGCCGGCGCCGTTGCGGAAGCCGCCGGCGGTCAGGTGAACGAGCGCGCCCGGCGGCGCCAGAGAGGGCACAGCGGAAACCGCCGGTTGCCTTTCCGTGGCGTGAACCGCAGCCGATGAATCGCCTGGAGCGTAGTCGATATATCCGCCTTCGAAATCCTGCCGGTTCAGCCCCGCGGCAAGCCGCACGTCTCCAGTGGGCGATCCCAAGTCGCCGCCCGGGCCCCCCACTGCGCTGTAGCTTGCCAGGACCGGTCCAGTCACGAAGAATGTCCGCCCGGCAAGGACGCCGGACGCCGGCGCCAGAATCTCACCGCTCCGAAACACCTGCAATGCGCCGGTGGTGCCGAGGAAGGTCTGGAATGGCGCGGACGCGGACACCGGCGGCCCCGCGCTCCCGGTTTCATAACCCAGGGACTTCCACTTCGAGAGAATCCCGCCGGCCACCACCTGTAGCGGATCGCCCGCCAGAGCCCCGTTCTCAAAGGTCTGCCGGCCGCCGGCCGTCGCGTCCGTGAGCGGATAACCAAGCGCGCCCGATGGCCCACCCAGCCCGAGATAGCGGGAGAGAAGGGAGCCTGCAACCACGTAGCCTTGGCCAACGCTGTCGGCCACTCCCACCAGATACGGTGAGGCCGCGGGGCCCAAGCCAACCAGTTGCTGCACATAGCCATTCCCGGCCCGCACAACGCCGGCGGCGGGCAATTGCACCACGAGTTTATTCCGCGTCACCGCGTCCTGAAAAAGGCGCCGGATGAACTCGGTGGGGGCGCCCTCGCCCACCTGGCAGCAGGGAGCCGTGGTGACCGAGATGTTCAGGACCGGACTGGCTTGTCCTTCGGCGGCCACTCCTACGGTGGCGACGCCAAGACCGCGGGCCTTGAGCGTGATGGCCTTGCCGCTGCCCAGAATCTGCACCACCTTGGCGTTCGACGAACTCCACGTGACGGGCCGGTCGGCGATCGAGGAGCCATCCGCCGCGAAGATAGCGACCTGCGCCGGAAGCATGTCGTCCGGATGCATCTGGATGGAACTGTCGGGCGTTAGCGCCAGCGACGCGATGGCGGGCCGCGCTACCGCAACCAAAGTAGCCGGATTATACTCGATTGCTCCGCGCTCGAAGGCCTGCTGGCGCATCCCGCCGCTTATGATCCTCACGCCGCCCGTGGGAAGCCCCATTGCGCCCGCTTCGGCTCCGTTGGCCAGGTAGAGAGCGTAAACCGGCTCCTGGACCGTAACCAACTGCGCGTTGACGGGACCGGCGGTGATGTTGTACATCGCGCCGCGGTCGAAATTCTGCATGGCGGCCTGGGAGTAATAGGGGCTGGTCACCTGCGCTTCGGCGGATCTGGCCGGGCCAAGAGCCGCGGTCCCACCCAGCGCGCGCCACTGCGTGTAGAAGGGGTCGCGGACGGCTAGGTTCGAGACGCCGCCTACAGGCTTGGAGAACGCGAAGAGCGCGTAGTTGGCGCTGAACTGCTGCCACTGGCACGAGATGGCCGTATTGCCCGGGAACTTCAGAGCGGGGCAGTCGCGGGTATCGGCCGACGGAAAGCCGACGACCGCCGGAGTCATAGTGCGGTAGTAAGTGTATAGCGCAGGCTGCATCTGCCAAACGTTCTGCGTCGTGGTGGTATCGGGTTTAACCAGGGCAAACGTCAGACTAGCGTTGGTGGCGCCCGGAAAGCGTTGAATCAGGCCACCGGTCCCCCATGCCGCCACGTTGTCGAGCGGCGACCCAACCTGCGTGTCGAAGGCGCCGCGCTGCCACCCAATGGTGAAGGCCAAGGCGATCTCGGGCGTGGTCCCGCCGCCCACGGCGTAGACGACCGCTGCCGCCGCACACACGCATGCCAGCGCCATCCAGCATAAGAACCGCCGCACCGCCATAGCGCCGATTATAGGTGACGGATCACCCGCGTACAAGCGGATTCCGAGGTAAAATGACCTTCAATCCCGCGCTTGCCGGTGGGGTAAGGAGAGGAATTGGGGAGCGACATCCGTCCGCCATCGCCGCGAATCACAGGGCGCGCCGCCGACCGCATCTTCGAGCTCAAGAGCGCGATCCACCGCAAGCTGATTGGGACGCTGGACCCGGAGCGCGTATCTTCGCTTCCCCGCGACCGCGTGCGGGCCGGGATCCGCGACGTGGTTGAGCGCCTGCTGGCGGACGAGCGGGTGCCGATGACCACGGCCGAGCAGAACAGGATTATCGAGGAAGTCCTCGATGAAACGCTGGGATTGGGACCATTGGAGCCGCTCCTCAAGGAGCCGTCGATTTCCGACATCCTTGTCAACCGCTTCGACCAGGTGTATATCGAGCGCGCGGGCAAGCTCTCGCTGACGCCCGTCCGGTTCAAGGACAACGCCCACCTGCTGCACATCATCGACAAGATCGTCTCGCAGGTGGGCCGGCGCATCGACGAGGCGCAGCCCATCGTGGATGCGCGCCTGCTTGACGGATCGCGCGTCAACGCCATCATTCCGCCGCTGGCGCTGGACGGGCCCGCGCTATCCATCCGCCGTTTCGGACACCACGTCATCACCTCGGAAGAGATGCTGGCTAATCATACCGTGACGCCCGGCATACTCCGCTTCATGGCGGCGTGCGTGCAGGCCAAGACCAATGTCCTCATCTCCGGCGGAACCGGGTCGGGCAAGACGACCATGCTCAATGCGCTTTCGCGCTTTGTTCCCGAAGACGAGCGCATCGTCACCATCGAAGACACGGCCGAACTGCAGCTCCAGCAGCGCCATGTCGTGAAATTCGAGACGCGTCCGGCGAACCTCAGCAAGTCCGGCGGCGTCAACCAGCGGCAACTGTTGCGCACCGCTCTGCGCATGAGACCGGACCGGATCATTGTGGGCGAGTGCCGCGGCGCCGAGGCCCTGGAGATGTTGCAGGCCATGAACACCGGGGTGGAAGGATCCATGAGCACGGTACACGCGAACTCGCCCCGCGACGCTTTCTCGCGCCTGGAGGCGATGGTGCTGATGTCAGACCTTCAGGTTCCGTCGCGCGTCATTCTCCAGCAACTGGCCAGCGCCATCCGCATCGTGGTCCAGGTGAGCCGGCTACAGGACGGGACGCGCAAGGTTTCGAGCATTGCCGAGGTGTGCGGCGTGAAGGATGATCGGGTGGAGACGCGAGAGATATTCCAGTTCGAGCGCCTGGGCGTGACAGCCGCGGGGAAGGTCCAAGGCCGCTTCCGGGGTTCGGGCGAAACCCCGAAGATCGTCGAGCGCCTGAAGATCAGCGGAATCGAGATTCCGCCCTCGATCTTCAACGAAGTGGTGGATATAAACCCGTAGGGCCGGCCGTAGCGCATGCTCGAGCGCGCCCCGGTGCGCCTCAGCCCAGGGGTCTGGCGGTCGCCCTGGCTCCTCTGGCGATGCCGGGATGAAAGTTCGCCATGCTACGCGAATCGGGCGCTTGCCGGGCACAAGCAACGCGCTTCCCAGCTCGCCGTTTTGCAGCCGCGAGCGCCCTAGGTCCGGTTCCGTGCCTGCGCGGTCAAGGAATTGATGCCGCCTAACCAGCGGCTGGGGCATCTTCGGCGCAGGGTCCCGGGCTCACCCGGCCGCGCGGGCGCTTCGCATGCCGCGTCAGAATTCGTCTTCTTCTTTGTCGCTTACTTTCTTCTTCTTCCTGCGCAGCACTACGGCGGCGAGCACGACCAACAGCAGCAACGCCGCAGCGAGCCTGACGATTGTTTCCGACGACATGGGCTTCTCCTTTTCCCGGCCAACACCGGAGTATAAACAACGGCGCGGGCCGCCGCCACCCGAGCCTCGGCTCCCTAACGCACCGATACTAGCGGAAGCACCGGGCCGGTGGTTGGGCTGTCCACGTTACTGACGCGCAGCATGACGGGCAGGCCTTCGCCGCTGATGTGGAAGCCTGGAACACGCAGCTTGAGTTCGTAAATGCCGACCATTCCGGGCGCCAGTCCGCTCCAATCGACGATTATCCCGGCCTGTTTCCAGAGCGGGTTTCCAAAGAACACTTCCACTTTCCCGGTCAGCGCCTCGGGGCTGGCGGGCGTTGCGGCGCCGGCAGTTATGGTCGCGCCCGTGGTGGGCCCGAGGCCGGCCGCATACATCGTCAATGTTTCGTCGCGCTTGGCCGGATAGTATTTGGTCACCAAGCGGCCATCGGCGTGCGTCATCGCAATCTGTCCGCCGGCATCCACCAGCACGGTCGGGGCATACCTCGAAACCGTGACGGTCCGCGATTGCGAGGCCGCCTGTTTCGCGATGGACCGCACCACTAGCGGGTACGCGCCCGCCGCGAGACCCGGCGGGATCTGCGCGTTGATCTGAGACGAACTGGTCATGAACAGCGGCAGCGGGGCATTGTTGAGCGTTACGCACACTCCGCCCAGGAAGCTGGGAAGCGGCGCGGATGTGGTGGCATCAGCCGCCAGATTCTGTCCCATGATCGAGAGCAAACCGTTGGCGGCCACTGCGGTCTGGAGGCTGATGGTATTCACGGCGCTTTTCATTTGCGGCACGTCCGCGGCCGCTACCGGCGTCAGGGGGATGACGCTGAGCCCGCTGGCGGTAATGGCATAGGCTGTGGCGCCGGCGGCGTCGATCACCATGGTGCGCCCGCTGATCGCGCCTCGCCCGGTGGTGACCTGCGTCAGCGGCCCCTCCAGGGCGTTCGCCTGCAATGCAACAGCGCCGCTCTTGACGTCGAGAATCTGCACTGCCGGCACGCCCGTTCCGGCAGACGGCGGGGAGAAGACCGCGAAATTGGAATTGCCGGCGGCCGCCACGGCCGAAGCCAAACCCGCGGCGCGGCCGCCAGCCGGCACAAGCTGCAGGTTTACGGCAGTCCCGTTCACCACGAAATACTGGCCTCCCGCGCCCGCAGCCACGGGGCCGATGTAGCCGGTTTGCGTGGCCGTAAACAACTGGCGTCCGGCCACCCAGTCGTCGGCCAGGGAATCGTAAAGGTAAACCATCCCGGTGTTGGCGGCTAGCAGGATGTATTCGCCGCCCGGCGTCGCAGCCAGCGAACTGGGAACGGGCATCCTGACGGGGAGGCCCGCAGCCGTCTGTCCCAGCAGTTTGCTCACGCCCCGCGGCGTAGCCATGGAGCCTTCGACGCTCCACAGCGTGCCATCGCTCGTGAGAATCATGGGGCCGCTCACTCCCGCGGCGATTACCGCCGGCTTGGCCAGCGCCAGGTTGGAGTTGAACGGAATGGGCGGGAAGCTCAGGTGGCCTATGGCCTGCATCAGTTCCGGATCCACCACTGTGACATTCTCGCCTCCGAAATTCGCCACGTACAGAGTGTTGCCGTCCGGAGAGAGCGCCATGGATGTCGGCAACTGGCCCACCTTGATGGGCGCGAGTAAACGCTGCTGCCGGGTGTCGTAGACCTCGACCCGGTTGAATCCGGCATTGGCGATGTAGAGCCGCTGGCGAGCGGAATCGAAAATCAGATCGGGAAGCGTTTGAGTCACCGTTGGGCCGGCCGGGATCGGTATGATGGTCCCCCTGGCTTCAGCGTCCCGGCTGTTCTCGAAGACGCGCACACGGTTCGGGATATTGATGGCTTCCGGCGATTGAATCAGGAAATCGTGCGGCGGAACGATCGTGCCCAGCGGCCTGGTTGCGGCGGAATTGAAGCCGAACGTGATCTGCGGAGATCCGGCGGCGTTCCGCGACGCTGTAGCCGACGGCGCGGTAGCGGCGTTGGACTGGTTGGCCTGGCCCGTGTAGCGCAGGAGTTGCGCCGTGGCAGTCAACTGGCCTTTGCCCGCGTTGCCGATGATGACTGTCGCCGAACGCCCTTGGGTCACGCCGCACTGGTCCCATGTAAGCAACACCGCCTGGGGGCTGGGCACGGCAAGCGGACTTTGAGAGATGCTCCCCACGGGCAGCGCGATGAAGCCCGAGTCCGACAACGCGTAAGCATTCGCTCCATCCGAGGAGACAACCATCTTGCCGGACAGGTTCTCGGGCAACTGAATGCCCATCTGGATGAGCAAATTGTCCGGATCGTTCAACATCAACTGGCTGGAGTTGGCCGGCGCCGCCGGAATCTGCACAGGGGAAATATCGAAAGCGGAGTATAGGACGCTCCCATCCGGCGAAAACGCGCCGCCACCCTGGTTCGACTGCAGGTTGAAGTTCACCGTTGGGTCGAGCGGATACGGCGCGTTTGCGACGTTCTGTTGCGCGAGCACCTCCAGCGTCCGCGCATCGAACAAGTTCGGGCCGCAGAGGATGCGGGAGCCATCGTTGGAGACGGACAACGTGGTGGACGATCCGGCGACGATGCGGGCGCGCAGCACGGTGGCCGACGCGGTCTCGTAGACGAACAGCGTGGGCGTTCCCGTACCACTCACATTAATGCCGGCGATCATGGAACCATCGCGCGTGGCGGCCAACTGGCTGTGCCCCGCCAGAAAGGGGCGTCCGGAGGGCGGAGGAAACGTGGGAGGCGTTGGGGCGGGCGGCGTCACCGTGATGGCGTCCAGCGCTACCGCGGCCGTGGGTGAAGGGTCGTACAGCACAAGCACGTTGGCGGCCGATCCGGCGCCGCTGCCAATGGTCGAAACCAGCACGCGCCCGTCCTTACCCACCGCCACGCCTTCCGGTTGGGCCGGGAGACTGATGCGGGCGCTTACCGAAAGAGAAGTCAGGTCCACCACATTGAGCGACCGGCCGTCGTAGCAGGTAACGTAAAGGCTCTTCCCATCGCGCGACAGGGCCGCCCCGACCGGCGTTTGGTCCACTGCGATCGGGCTCAGAAACGCCTGCCTCTTCAGGGAGTAGACCTGCACCAGGTTCTGCAAACTCTGCGTAAGGTAGATCTGGCCGCGGGCCTCGTCCAGCACGATATCCGAAGCGCCGCCCACTAACGGGACGATTCGGCCGAAATTCGCTCCCCAGGCGGCGGAGGCGCACATTAGCACGGCTAGTAACAATCGCGGTTTAGTCATGGCGCCTTTCATTTGGAGCCTCATGGCCCGACTCGGGACGCTACGGCCTCTGGACGGTAATCGACATCGGAGCGCTGCGCTGCGCCGTCGCCAGAGAGCGGATCTGGAGTACATTCACGCCCGAACGGACACTCGCGGGGATCTGAGCCGAGATCTGGGTTGGCGACGTCGCAATCAACGGAATCGCTACGCCGTCGATCAGCGCGCACGAGCCGCCTAACACGTCCGGGGGCGGCAGCGTTGCCGCAGTCGCGACCGATGCGAGGCTCGTCCCGCTTATGCTGATGAACGAACCCGGGGCGAAAGACGCCCTGCCGGTATTGGCATTCACGACTCCGCCCGCCTTGATCATGGGTTGAGTGGACGAGTTCGCCGGAGTCAGCGGCGCCACGCTCAACCCGGAGATCGTCAGCGCGTAGACCACGCCACTCGAATCGACCACCATCTGGCGCGCGGGCGCCGGCGTGCGCGTGGTGCCGAATAGGCTGAACGGCGGATTCTCAGGCATTCGGGCTGCCACCGCCGTCGCTCCCGTCCGTGTGTCGACGGCTTCGAGGGTTGTATGGACGTCGTCGGTGATCGTGGCGGTGACCGATCCGCGGACGGGGGTGGTCAAGCGAAGGAACAGGTTCTGGTCCACCGGGGCGACCGCGGCTACGTTGCGCAATGGAGACTGGATCGCATTGGCCGGAGGCTGGCCCGGAACGGTCGGGGGAGCGGTGGTAACCTGGCCCGGGCTGGCAGCCCCACCGATCGTGGTGAGCGAATTGTTCACCACTAACCCGTTAGCCAGCATAAACCCCAGGTTCTTGGCCACGCCCAAGGGGCCGTAGTAGCCGATGATCGGCGTAAAGAAGAGTTGCCTCCCGTTAACATACTGGTCGGAAAGGGCGTCGTACCGGTATGCCATGCCGCCGCCGCCGAGAAGCAGGATGGACGAACCATCGTCGGCGGCCAGCATGCTGCGCGTGGGCCCGGCGATGGCAACTTGCGCTCCCGCGCTAGTGACGCCCGTAATGTAGCTTCCCTGGCGCGGCGTGGCACTCGTACCCAACACGGTCCAAAGGTTGCCGTTGCTCGTCAGCATCTGGAGCCCGCTCAACCCGGCGGCCATCGCGCTCACCGACGTTATCGCCGTGTTGGCATTCATCGGAAGAGGCGGGAATACGATTCTATCGACGACCCTCCGGGCATCCAGGTCCACCAATTCCACCGTCTCGCTGCCTGTGGTTGCCACGTACAAGGTGTAACCGTCAAGCCCCATCGCCATCTGATGCGGCAACTGGCCCACCGGGATAGGGGATTGAAACTCCAGCTTCTGGGTGTCGAACACCTCGATTCGGTTGTAACCCGGGTTGCTGATATAGAGGAGATGGCGCGGCTCATCGAGCACAATGTCCTGCAATCCCTGGTTGGCCGCAACCGTGGAATTCGGAACGGTTGGAACGGGGTAGATGATCCCCCGCATGCTGGAATCCCGGTAATTCATGAAGATGCGAATGGCGGGCGGGACGTTAATCGCATTGGGAGAAACCAACTGGAGGTTCACCACTGTGCCGCTATTGGACGCTCCACCGCCTGAATAAAGGTTTGTCCCTGGCACGCGGACGACGCCCGAGCGTCCCGGGTCCATCGTGAAAGTAACCGTGGAGGGCGCAAGGCCGCTGGTGGTGGACACAACCAGGGCCGCCGCTCCGCCGGGGATCGTTTGGGGCACGGCGAAGGTGAGGGTCCCGCCGCCGGCGTTGCTGATTTTCAATGGCACTTGTACGATGCCCGGATGGCAGTCGTCCTGCGCCAGGAAAACGGTGGTGGACTCCGGCATGAGGATCGGGTAATCGTACAGATTGGCGAGCGGCAGGTGCGTCAAACCCGACAGGGAAAGGCACCAGGCCTGCGCGCCGTCGGAAGTAACTACAATCTGGCCCACAATGCTCTCAGGCAGGTTGATGCCCAGGCGGATACCCAGGCTGTTCGCGTCGGAGATCAGCAGGGTGGATGCTTGCGGTTTGGGCGGCGGAGTAGTGAGGGCCGCGGTGTTGAAGGCGCTATAAAGCGTCTTGCCGTCGGGCGAGTACGCGCTGCCTCCCACGTTGTTGTTGGCGGCGAAACTGCTCGACATAACGAACGGCGCGTTGGCCGTATTCTGTTGCCCGATCACGTTCAGCGTCGCGATATCGTAGTGGGTGAAGCCCGCCATGAAACTCGCCGAGTCGGGCGCCACGGAAAGCGTGCTCGATTGCCCGACGGCGATGCGACTGCGGAGCACGGTCGAAGAAACCGACTCGTAGACATAGACCACCGTCGACGTGTTGTTAGTGATTGAACTCACCCCCACTATGTAGGCGCCGTCCGGCGTTCTCTTGAGCCTGCCGTTGATGGTGGTCGCGGGTCTGGCCACGATAGGCGCAAGCGACGGCGGCGTGGGAGGGGGAGGGGGAAACACGACGGCCTCAAGCCCGCCCGACCCGGAAGGATCGTAAACCAGCAGCGTGTTTGAGAGGCTTGAGGTCCCCGTGCCGTCGGTGCAGATCAGAACTCGCCCGTCGAGGGTGGTCTCGACGCCTTGAGGGCGCGCCGGCAGCGATACCGTGGACGCCACGCTGCCGAAGCCGAAAGATCCCAGTGCGACGACCGTGAGGGAGGAGCTGTCGTGATTGGCAACGTAGAGGTAGTCGTGGCGCGGAGATAGCGCGGCGCCCAAAGGCCGCAGACCAACGCCGACCGAACCCAGGAGGCTCTTGGCGGCGTAGTCGTATACATCGACGGTGTTGGCGGCGGTGTTCACAAGGTACAGCCGCTGCCTGCCCTCATCGAGAACAATGTCGCTCGGGATGCTTCCGAGGGCGATCACATCGCCGAAAGTAGCGGCGCTCTGCGCGCGAATTCCAGGGGCCGTTACAGCGCACAGGAGCACGCCCAGCAACGCGGAGAGACTAACTTGCACTCGCATTAGGATTAATGATACAGTAATCCACATTTCAGTCAAGAAGGCCGACGGATATTCGGGCCCGGAATCGCCCCTGACCGGATCGAAGCGCATAAGCGCGCTGCGCTTCCCCAAAGACGCGGCGTCCGAGTGGGCATAGGTTTGCGCGGTTCCGGCGCGGAGAGATGAGTAACGGGGATCCTATGACGACCAACACAGCGCGAAATGCGTCCGCCATGCTGGTCTGCGCCCTGATATGCTCGTCTTGCCTGCGCCAGGAGCGCATAATCAATTTCCCGGTTTCCAGTAGGTCAACCTCGCCCGCGATGGCCAGCCGCGTAACCAACGCAGTTGACGCCGGCGAAGGCGACATTGAACTGCGTGCTTTACGGCAGCGCCTTGCGACCGACGCGAAAGATCTGGATGCGCGCGTTCTGCTGGCGCGTCGCTACATGGAACTGGGCGTACCGGATCTCGCCTTGGAGCATTATCGTCTGGCATCGGCCCTATTCCCGGATTCCGCCGTAGCCGCTTTGGGCCTAGCCAAGACTCTCCGGCAGATGGGAGCGCGCGAAGAGGCTCTTAAAGCGTTGGAGGGATATTTGGCGGGGCGCCCGGACGGAGGTTGGGAACCGCTCACGCTCAAGGGAATTCTGCTCGACGAACTAAACCGCTTGCCGGCGGGCGAAGCGGCGCATCGCGCCGCGCTGGCGCTCGACGGGAACCGGAGCGCGCTGCACAACAACCTCGGGTACAATCTGTTCTTGCAGGGTAAGCTCGATGCCGCCGTGGACGAACTGCGGCGCGCCGTGGAACTCGATCCGAAGTCGGGAACCGCGCACAACAACCTCGGGACGGCGCTGGCCGCGCGGGAGCAATCGCCCGCCGAAGAAGTCTTCTCGGAGTGGCGGCAGTCGGCCGACCCGGCAGTGGCGCACAACAACATGGCAGCCGTGCTGATGGAGCAGGGACGCTACGCCGCGGCGCGCCCGGAGATCGAGGCGGCGCTCGCGCTTCGCCCCGGTCTTCCAGCCGCGCTGGTGAACATGAAACTGGCCGTGGAAGCCGGCGGTCCGTCTGCCGCGGCGCCGGCGGCTTCGCAAACCGTGAGCTGGCCGAAACGGCTTGCGGCGCGCTGGACTAGGATTTTCGGAAGCAAGCCCGCAAACAAGCCGGGCGAGTCCGGCAGTGAAAAGGGCGCCCCCGCGGAAAGCTCGGCGGCGCTTGGGGCAAGGATTGCTAATCCAGGTCCCGCGGATATCGCCGAAAGAAAATGAGGCCGTCATGAAGAAGTTCGCGATCCGATTCATTCGGGATGTGCAAGGTCAGGATTTGGTGGAATACGCTCTGATCGTAGCCGCGGTCGGCCTTGCTCTGATCGTTACCGTGAAAGAGTTATCCGGCGCAATTGTCAGCGTATACTCAAGCATCACTCAGGGCCTGACCACCATTGGCGTCAGTGGCCAATAAGCCCAATACGGATTTGAAGTCCAAACCGGCGGGTCGAGATCTGCCCAGGCTCATGCTGCCGGACTTGGCGGCTATGCTGGCGGCCGCGACGCTTGCCTATGTGCTTTTCTTATTTGGCGCCGGCGAGAAGTTTTTTCGAGACTCGGATTCGGGCTGGCATATCCGGAACGGGGAAAGCATTCTCGCTCGCCGCGTTTTGCCCGCCGCAGACCCGTACTCGTTTTCGAAGGGTGGGCTGCCGTGGTGCGCATGGGAATGGGGTTCGGATGTTCTCATGGCGCTGGCGGTTCGCGCCGGCGGCCTTCCCGCTTTGACAGCCGTATTCGCTCTTGCCGTTGGCGCCTGTTCGTGGATGTGGACGCGCCTGACGTTCGCCGCGGGCGGCGACTTCCTCATCACGGGCGCATTGGCGCCGTTGATGGTCACCATAACGAGCGCCCACTGGCTCGCCCGGCCGCACGTTTTCAGTTGGCTCTTGCTGCTTGGCGCGCTCTGGTACGCGGAGCGGGCGCCTGCGAGTTTCGGGCCGCGGCAAGCGGCGGCGGTGGTGGGAGCGTCGGCGTTGTGGGCCAACCTGCATGCCAGTTTCCTGCTGGCCCCGCTCATCGCGCTGGTCTACGCAGCGGCGCATATAGTGCGGCCGCTGCTCTGGCCTCTCGACTCGCGAGCCGAGATGTCCCGGGCGCGCTGGTTCCTGAGGGCGGCGCTCGCGGCATTTGCCGGAAGCCTGCTGAACCCCTACGGGTGGCGGTTACATGCGCATGTGGTATCGTTCCTGCTCGACGACAGACTCACATCCCGGATTGCCGAGTTCCAGTCCTTCAATTTCCATGCCGACGGCGCGGCGCAGGCTGCGTTGGCGATGTGCCTGGCGGCGGCCGGTGGTGTGGCGGCCTTGAGTCAG
This sequence comes from uncultured Acidobacteriia bacterium, assembly GCA_903925975.1. Lineage (GTDB taxonomy): Bacteria > Acidobacteriota > Terriglobia > Bryobacterales > Bryobacteraceae > BOG-224. The sequence goes on from CAIYHG010000086.1 coordinate 38,636, forward strand.
AAGAAACTGGCGCACTTCCTGCTGGCGGCGATGTTCCTGTTGGGGGCGCTGCGTTCCGCCCGTATGGTTCCGATAGCGGCGCTCGCGATTTTGCCGCTGGCGAACAGCGCTTTCGCCGAGGCGCTACGCGGCGCTCATGGCTTGAGACAACCGATCCGGCAAGCGCTCGACGCGGCGCTTGGGTACTCGGCCCGCCTGCGTTCGATCGACCTGCGGCTGAGCGGCCACGCTTTTTCCGCGGTGGCCATTCCGCTCATGCTGCTGGCGCTGCGAACGCCGGCGTACTCGAGTCACATCGGGTTCTCGCCAGCAATTTACCCGGTTGCCGCATGCCACGTGGTGGAGGCGCTTCCCGCGGATGCGCGCATCCTCGCCCCCGACAAGTACGGTGGATACCTGATTTACCGGTTTAACGGGACCCGCAAAGTTTTCTTCGATGGCCGAAGCGATTTCTACGGCGCCGGGTTTATAGAGCAGTATCTTGCGTTGATTGAAGTCCGGCCAGGATGGAGCGAGACCGTACGCTCGTTCCGGTTCAGTCATGCCCTGCTGCCCAGCGCGGCGCCGTTGAACGGCGCCCTGCGGCAAGCAGGGTGGAACACCCTGTACGCGGATGACGTTTCGACTCTGCTGGAGGCTCCGTAGATGGAACGCCGAACGGTGGTGCTGATCTTGGCCGCGGCTTGGGTTTCGGCGGCGGCGCTCACGTGGTTCCTGTATCTTTCGACCAAGGCTCCGCGCGTCGAGAAGACCGTGGCCGTATGGGCAGCCGCGCACGACATGCCCGCCGGCACGCTGTTGCGGAAGGGCGACCTGAAGACGGTGCGCTTTCCGGAACCCGACGTGCCGAGCCAGGCGATTCTAGACGAGACGTTGGCGCTCGACCGGCCCCTGCTGTACCCGGTGAGCGCGAATGAGCCGGTCATGGCTTCGAAAGTCGCCGGTGTGAAGGGGGTGGAAGGGCTTCCGGCCACTATTGAGATTGGCATGCGCGCCATCGCCGTGCCCGTTACCGACGCCAGCGGCGTGGCGGGGCTGATCCAACCGCGCGCCCATGTCGACGTGCTATTTACGAGGGCCGGCCCAATGTCCGAAGCCTTAACCACAACGATTTTGAAGGACGTGGTCGTCCTGGCGATCGGACGCACCACGGAGACCGTGAGTTCCGCCACCGCGGCGGGCGCGGCGGCCGCGGCCCAATCCGCGACGCGGCCTTCGGCCCAGTCCGCCACTCTGCTGGTTGACCCGGAACAGGCGCAGATGATCGAGTTGGCGAAGAACCTGGGCAAGCTCAGCCTGGCCCTTCGCAATCCTCTTGACCGGACCGTCGGCGGCGGCGACAGCGCGACGAAGCCCGGGGACATCGACCGCGGCATGACGCCTCCCCCGCGGCCCGCGATTATCAAGCCTGCGGCGCCGCCGCCAAAGCCGGCTGAGCAGAAGAACGTGGAGATATTCCGCGGTAGTGAGCACGTTCAGAGAAGCTTCGAATGAGAACTTACGTAGCGCTGTTGGCTTTTGCCGTGTCATGTAGCGCCTTCCAAACCCCGGACGCGCCGTCGGGGCGAGCCCTGTCTCTGGTTGTGGGTACGGGTGAGCTGCTGCGTTTCGATCAAGATGTCTCTAACGTGGCGATCGCCGAGCCCAAGATCGCCGATGCCGTCGTAATTTCTCCGCACGACGTGATGGTTAACGCCAAGGGCCCGGGGCGTACCACGCTGGTGATCTGGGTGACAGGCGCGGAGCCGGCGCGCTATGACATCGCCGTGGTTCCGGACGACACCGAAACCGCCGTTTGGCGCGCCGCTCTCGCCGCCGACTTTCATTCCGCGCTGCCCGATGCCGCCATCGAGTTCAGCGGCAATGCGGACGCCATAGTGCTCGGGGGCAAGGTGGCCGACGCCGATCTCTCCCGGCGCGCCGAGGCGATCGCATCGGCGCACGCGAAGAAGGTGGTGAACATGCTCCAGGTGGCCGAGGCGCGCCAGATCATGCTGCAGGTCAAGTTCGCCAGCGTCAACCGAACCGCCCTGTCGCAGTTCGGCTTCAACCTGCTCAGCCGGAACGATAAGACTCTGGGAGCGACCTCCACCGGCCAATATCAAGGGCCGCTCTTCTCCCAACTCGTGTTCCAGGATAACAGTCTGACGAACACGAACCTCAATCTTTCCACCCTGCTCAACCTATTCGTGTTTCGCCCCGATCTGAACATCGGCGCCACCATACAGGCGCTGCAGGAGCGCAACCTACTGGAGATCCTCGCGGAGCCCAACCTGATCGTGAAGGAGGGCGCCGATGCCAGCTTCCTCGCCGGTGGAGAATTTCCTTTTCCATCGATCACTTCCACGTCGGCCAGCGGCGGCACGGCGCCCGTCGTGACTGTACAGTTCAAGAAGTTTGGGGTGCAGCTCAATTTCACGCCGGTTCGGACCGCGTCCGGCGCCATCGATTTGAAGGTGCGGCCGGAGGTCAGCGCGCTCGATTACAGCAACGCCGTTACGCTTCAAGGGTTCCTCATTCCAGCCATCTCGACGCGCGTCGCCGAGACGGAAGTGGTACTCAAGGATGGCGAGAGTTTCGCCATCGCCGGGCTGATCGACAACCGTGTCACGCAGCTTGTCAGCAAGATATGGGGCCTCGGTGACATCCCCGTTCTGGGCAAGTTGTTCCGCAGCCACAGCACCCAGAAATCGGCCGACGAGCTTCTCGTCGTGGTCACGCCACGATTAGTCCAGCCGCTGGCTCCGGGAGAAAAGGCGCAACTGCCCCAAACCGTCGTTCCGTTCCTTGGGCCGGCGACTCCGGCGAAGGAGGACCAGGGCAAGAACGCCAAACCGGACTCCGGCAGCGACGACAAGAAACCGGCTTTCATGGGACCGCGGGGATATGAGTTGCCAAAGTAGCGGCGCCGGAGCGGCTCGCCGCCGGGAGCGAGGCGCGGCCGCCGTTTGGCTCATGATCATTCTCGTTCCCGTGCTGTTCGGGCTAATCGGCTTCGCTGTCGATCTCGGCATCCTGTACTCGGTGAAAGGGGAACTCAAGACAGCCGCGAACGCCATGGCGCTGGCGGCGGCCCAACGCCTGATCGGAACGGATGCCTCCGCGCCCGCCGCTTCGGCCGAAGCGCTGCTAACCGTGGAGAGTTCGAGCGGCTTCGGCAACCGGTACTACTTCCATGCCGTGCCCATCGGGCAAGACTCGGGCGGGGTTGTCAGCGAACTTGCGGCTCCGGCCTTTTACGCGACCGCGGCCGACGCCATTTCGAGCGGCGTCTCGCCTGGAAGCGAAGTCCCCAGCGCTCAAGCGAAGTACGTCCGCGTGACGGTCACGGGACAAACGCGGCTGCTGTTCTGGAGCTTCCTGCCAATCGTGAGCGACCGCAACCTGCCCGTGTTGGCGACGGCGGTGGGGGGAATCAGCGCGCCGCTCTGCCAGGCTTGTGGCATAGAGCCATTTTCCGTGGGAGCGGTGGATGCCAACGAGTTGACCGACTTCGGCTTCTTGCCCGGCACAGTGTACTCGTTGTACTACCTATGCACGACCGGGGCCGGGGCCGTGACTCCTCCGACGCTGGCCGGCGCCACGGCATCCGTGGGTTATCTCTTATTGAATCGCTTCGATGCGAACGCTCTCGTCTTGCCCGACGAAAGCTCGCAGGCTTTTCGCGACGGGGCCGGCGGTCTTCCCGGAAACGCCAACTCCGCCCAGGCCTGTTTCACGGTCAACAACCCGGAAACCCTCTGGCCCAGCGCCACCGTGGCACGATGCGGCGCTACCGTGGCGGCGACCGTCACCGCGGCGCTCTGCGGGCTTGACGCGCGCTTCGAGACTACCGCGCCTTCGGCCTGCGCCAACATCGGCAACATCGATACTCTATCGTCGATTTATCAGCCCGACACTGACCCGGCCAGTTACGACATCTACACGGACTACGCCGGAAACGGACGCCGGATCGTCACCGTTCCCGTGGTGGATGCGCTCAGCGGGACGGCCGCAATGACGCCGCTGGGGTTCCGGCAGTTCCTGCTGGAGCCGGCGCAGGGCGCTACGGGTCTCGACCCCGCCGATTCCTACGGGCGCTTCCGGGCGATGTACATCGGCAGCGTGGCGCCGCTGAAGCAAGGGAGTTTCGCCGGCTGCACGCAAGCCGCCGGTCCGGGGAAAGTGGTATTGCACCAATGAGGCGGCGCAACGGAAGCGCATTGCTCGAGGCGGCCTTGTTCATGCCAATTCTGCTTGCCCTGCTGATCGGCACGGAGGAACTGGCGCGCGTCACCTACACGTATTACATGCTTGAAAAGGTGATGTATAACCTGGCGCGCTACGTGGGAACGCAGCAGGGCATCAACTTCTGCGACACGCTGGACCCGGCGCTTACTTCAGCCATCAACTTCGCAGTAACCGGCACGTCCGACGGCACCGGCGCTCCAGTTGTGGCGGGACTGACGCCGGCCATGGTGCAGGTGCGCGTGGAGCGCTACGATCCAATCGCCCAGCAGATGACGGTCTGCGATTGCTCGGCCGCGGGCTGCGACGCCAGCCAGGGAGGCCTCGCGCCCGGCTACATCGTGGTCTCTCTGACGGATGGATACCCTGTGCACCCCTTGTTCTGGGGTTTAGACGTCGCCCCATTTTCTCTTCGTCCCAGCGTGAGGGCTCCTTATGGCGGAACGTAGGCAGGCCACCCGCGCATCAGGGGCCGGCGCGCGGCGGCATAGTGGGAGCCGCGTTCGCGGGCAGGTGAGCATTGAGTTCGCCCTGGTTTTCGCGGGCTTGCTGATTCCCGCCACCTTCGGCATCATTTTCACTTCGCAGTTGCTGTGGGTCTGGCACAGCGTCAACGATTTCACGCGCCAGGGCGCGGGCTACGCAGCGACGCACTGCTGGCAGAGCTCGGCGAGCAATGTGGTCGATTTTATGCGCGCCAACGTTCCATTGATGCTCAACCGCGACCAATTCGCCAATGGTCCGGTGGAAATCCACGTGTCTTACTTCACGAAGGACCCCGACTCCGGCCAGATGGTTCCGTTCCAATGCGATGGCGATTGCTCGACCGTTTGCATTCCCGACTCCGTTACGGTCAGCGTGACGGGTTTCGAATTTCGGGCCTTTGTTGCGTCCATGGGACTGCCGCCGATCGCGCTACCCGATTTTCAGACTTCGCTGCCGATCGAGAGCGCCGGGTGCGATCCGGAGCAGGGAGTGTGCTTGCCTTAGAATGGAGCATCGTCTATGCCGATTTCTCTTTTAGTAGCTTCCTCCGACGAGCACTTTCGAGAGACCATTCGCGACAGCCTGGTGAACGTGGCCGGCGGCAAGGTTGCCTCGGAATACCCCGAGGTCTCGTCCAATCTGTATATCCGCGTCTTGCAGGACTTGGAGCGCTACCCCGAGGCCGCGCTGATAGTCGATCTATCGGAAGATCCCGAAGGTGCGCTGAAGGCCGTCGAAAAAGTCAAACAGGCCGCTCCGGATCTCTACGTAATCGCCTCCAACTACCACGCTGACGGCGAGACGGTGATCGCCGGCGTGCGCGCCGGCTGCAGCGATTTCCTGGTGCAGCCGGTAAAGCGCCTGGAATTTCGCGAGGCTATAGCGCGTTTGGAACGCGCCCCCCGGCGCTCGTCGGGAAGCGAGAGCCGCCTCGGCAAGCTCTACGCCTTTCTGGGCGTCAAGGGCGGCGTCGGAACCACGACTCTGGCCGTAAATTTCGCGGGCGTTCTGGCGCAGCGCAAACAGCGGACAGTCCTGGTGGATTTGGACTTTACCGGCAATGATTGCGCCATGCAGACAGGTTGCGCGCCCCAACATACGCTGATCGAAGTCGGCGAGAATCTGTCGCGTATGGAACCGGCGCTGTTCGAAGGTTTGGCCGTCCGCGACCCGCTGGGGTTCCTGCTGATGGGCCCTCCCGACCAGATGGAGCGCCGCGCCGCCTTCACGGAGCCGATGTTCCGCGAGTTTGCCGGCTTCCTGGTGGAGAAGTACGAATCGGTAGTGGTAGACGCCGGCCGCTGGATCGGGGACGACGTCGTTCTGGCCGCGCTACAGAGTTCCAGCTCGATCTTCCTGGTAATCACTCAGCAGTTCCCGGCCGTTCGCAACGCGCAGCGCTACATCGCCGCCTTGATGCGCATGGGGTTCAACCAGGACCAACTCAAGATCGTGGTGAACGCATACCAGAAGAAGCCGGCGGCTAGTCTGGCCACGCTCGATCAGATCCGCCAGACGCTGAACCAGCCGGTGTTTTACGGCATCCCGGCCTCGCCTGCCGCGCTGGCGGCGGTGAATCGCGGACGCCCCTTTGTGGCCGACCGCGCCGCCGCGGGGGACCTCGACCGCGCGTTTCGCGCGTTCGCCGACAAGGCCGCGGGCAAACCGCTTGCCGCGAAGCAGGAATAACGGGAGGAATCGGGATATCTCATGGCATCACGCACGCTTCCAGGCGCCAGCGGAGCCGGCGACCGGTGGTTCGAGACTAAGTCCCGAATCCACGCCAGGCTGATCAACTCGCTGAGCCCTGAGCAGCTCAAATCGCTGAGCAAGGACGGCGTTCGCGGCGAGGTCGGCAACGCCGTGGAACGGCTCATCGCCGACGACCAGATCCCCATGACGCTGGCCGAGCGGGACCGCCTCATCGAGGAGGTCCTCGACGAAGTGTTCGGCCTCGGCCCCCTGGAACCGCTGCTTAAGGACCCCACCATCAGCGATATCCTGGTGAACGCCTTCGACAACGTCTACGTGGAGCGCGGCGGCAGGCTCGTCGAAACCAACGTCCGCTTCAGGGACCAGGCACACTTGCGCACGATCATCGATCGCATCGTCGCCAACGTCGGGCGGCGGCTCGATGATTCCTCGCCCATCGTGGACGCGCGCCTGAATGACGGCTCGCGCGTCTGCGCGGTGATTCCGCCGCTCTCCCTGCTCGGCCCGGTGCTGTCTATCCGCCGCTTCGGAAACAAACTGCTCTCTACAAGCGACCTGCTGAAGAATGAAACGCTGACCTCAGGCATGCTCGATTTTCTGGGCGGCTGCGTGGAGGCGCGGCTCAATATCCTGATATCCGGCGGCTCGGGTTCCGGCAAGACCACCTTGCTCAACACGCTGTCGCGATTCATTCCCGAGGAGGAACGCCTGGTCACCATCGAAGATACGGCTGAGCTGCAATTGCAGCAGCCGCACGTGATCCGGCTGGAGACTCGGCCCATGAACATCGAGGGCGCCGGCGCCATCACGCAGCGCGACCTGGTCATCAATGCGCTGCGCATGCGCCCCGACCGGATCGTCGTCGGCGAGTGCCGGGGGCCGGAGGCGTTCGACATGATGCAGGCTATGAACACGGGCCACGACGGCTCCATGACCACTACGCACGCCAACTCCCCGCGCGATGCGTTCTCGCGGCTGGAGACATTGGTGATGATGGTGAGCCAGCAGGTGCCCGACGCGGTGATCCGCCACATGCTCGCCTCAGCGATTCAGATTGTAGTCCACTGCGCGCGGCTGACCGACGGCTCCCGCAAAGTGACCGCTATCTGCGAGGTGGCGGGCGTCGAGCGCGAACACGTGGAAATGCGCGACATTTTTACGCTGGAGCGGACCGGTGTGGGCAGGCGGGGCCGGGTGCTCGGCAGTTTTGCGGCCACGGGGACGCGGCCCCAGTGCCTGGGTCGCCTGGAGTCGTACGGCGTTCATCTTGCCGCTTCGATTTTCTCCGGGGCGCAGGAACTCAAGGACAGGTGAACCATTGTTCCTCTTCATTGCCTTCCTGATCTTTTCCGCCGCCCTGGGGTCGGCGGCGTATTACATCTGGAGCGTGCCCAGGCAGCGAATGCACGGCGCCTTGGCCGGGCGCCTGCGCGAATTGCGTACCGTGGGTGGACAGCACGCCCGGGCCTCGAACGACTTGATCCGGCGCGAACAACGCGGCGGGTTGGCCGCTCTTTGGGAAGGCTTGGCATGGGCGGGCCCCTTGCGCCGCCTTCAGGAGTACATCGACCAGGCCAAGATCAAACGCCGGGCAACTGAGGTGGTAGGAGCGTGCCTGGCAATTGGCATAGTCGTGTGGCTAGCGTGCGGCCTGCTGGGTCTGAGGCTGTTCGTCTTCCGCGCGGGCCTCGCCGCCGGTTTAGGCGCTCTTCCGCTGGCCTACGTCGTGCAGGTCCGCAAGCGCCGCTTGAGTAAGTTCGAGGAAGGCTTGCCCGACGCGATCGACCTGTTCAACCGCTCCATGAAAGCGGGCCACAACATTCACGCCGGGTTGGCGAGTATCGCGCAGGAGAGCTTCGACCCGGTGCGCGAGGAGTTTCGCAAAGTCATCGAGGAACTGGCGCTCGGCGCCCCGCTCGAAGAGACCTTGTATGGCCTTGGGCGGCGCGTTCCACTGATCGACCTCAGGTTCTTTGTCATTGGTCTCATACTCCAGCGCCAGACGGGAGCCGATCTGGCCCAAGTGTTGGAGAACCTGGCGCTGCTGGTGCGCGAACGACTCACCCTGGCCGCCAAGATGAAAGCCGCCACCGCGCAGCAGCGCCTCTCGGCGCGCCTCTTGTGCTCATTGCCTCTGGTGGTAGCCCTCGGATTCTGGTTCGTGAAGCCCGAATACATCCGCCTGCTCTTCGTCGACGCCACAGGCAAGAAGTTCCTTACCTATGCCGTGATTTCCGAAATCATAGGCATTTTCGCGATCCGTAAGATCGCGAATCCGAGGTTCTGATGCTGATAACGGCCCTCTTCTTTTGCCTCGCTTTCGCCACCGTGGCCGCCCTGCTCTGGTCTGGCCTGACGGTGATCAGAAGTAGGGAAGATCCTCTTGCCAGCCGGTTGGACGAGTTACAGGCCTACGCCATGGCGACGGTGGCGGGCAAGCCGCGGCGGCGCCGTAGCGGGGGCATCGAAGATAGCGCCCTCGCACTGATAGGCCTGTTCCCAGGCGGAGACGACTGGGTCCGCGGCGCAGAAGACGAACTGGCGCATGCGGGTATCCGCCACAAGGGAGCCCTCGGCATTTATGCCTTTTTTCAGTTGGTTTTCCTGGTCGCCACGTGCGTCGGAATGGAGTACCTGCAGCGCGACAACGATCTGACGGCGAAGTTCGCGGGGCTGATTTCGGGAGTTATTCTCGGATGGCTCCTGCCCCGGCAAGGCTTGCACTATATGGTGCGGCGCTACCGCCGGAAGCTGCAAGACGCGCTGCCCGACACGGTCGATCTGCTTGGCGTAGTGCTCGGAACGGGACTCGCGCTCGACCAGGCCATGCTGCGCGTCAGCGAGGAGATGGAGTTCATCTATCCGGAACTCGCCTCCGAGTTCTCCACCGTCGTCATGCAGGTGAAAGCGGGCCAGGAGCGCAGCAAGGCGTTCCGGCAGCTTGTGTGGCGGACTGGACTTGAGGACATTAAGGCGCTCTCGGCGATGATCGTTCAGAGCGAGCGTTTCGGCACCAGCCTTGCCCAGACGCTAAAGGTTTATGCTGATTCACTGCGCACGCGCCGCCGCCTGCGCGCCGAAACGGCGGTCGCAAAGGCTGGGATCAAGATGCTATTCCCAATCGTGCTGTTTATCCTGCCGGCCCTTTTCGTTGTTACCCTCGTTCCCGGCATCCTAAGCGTGTTGCAGGACCTGGGTAACATGGGCTCCTCGCGATAGCGCAAGGCTGCCGCAGCATCTGGAGGTGGCCGGCGCGTTCGATCTGGGCGTACCGTTCGGGCGCGTGGCTTCATCGGGCGAAAGGTGATCCGACACCTTCTCGGGACGAAGTTCCCTACCGCCATCAACGGCGCCAACGGGCGCGGAAAGGTCCGATTGTACCCTGGGTGCTCGGTGCCTACGTGAGGTCTAGAATCAGGTCCAAAATCAAAACGGCGACCACCCGATTTCGGATGATCGCCGCTAAGTTATTGAATCATGGTGCGGAGAGGGGGACTTGAACCCCCACGAGATTGCTCCCGCTAGCACCTCAAGCTAGTGCGTCTGCCAATTCCGCCACCTCCGCGTTGGTGACTAAAACCTTATTTCGGTGGCGCCGGGGCCGGAGCCTGCTGGCCTACCGGCGGGAGCGGGAACGTCTGCCCGCCGCTCGATGGGGCCTGCGCCGGAGCTGCCGGCTTCGCGGGCTGGCTCTGGGTTTGAGCCGGCGCCGTCTGCAGTACCGTCGAGCCCAAGCCCGCGTTACGCGTCGCCAGAATCGAGAGCGTCAGCGACGTGACCATGAAGAGCACCGCCGACACGGTGGTCGCTTTCGAAAGCAGCGTCGCCGAACCGCGGGGGCCAAATGCCGTCTGCGAGCCCATTCCGCCGAACGCGCCTGCAAGGTCCGCCGCCTTCCCGCTCTGCAGCAGGACCACGACGATCAGGAAGAGACAGACCAGTATGTGAACGATCAAGACCGCTATATACATCTTTTTGTTTCCAGAGGGAATCTCCAGTATAGGGGAGCAATGATGCCCCCGTCAAACCTACCTGCGGCGAGCCACCAGCGGCCGGGCGGCGCTACGGACGGCCGGGCGCAGGCGCGGCCGCGGCTTCCTTGGCGTACTTCAGAAACAGGTTCATGCCCTGGTATTCGCGCGGGCCGAGCGCGTGCACAACACACTGCGTCAGGTAATCGCGGACAAATTCCGGGGCGAAGCCGAGGCGCCCGGATTCGGCGGCGACTATGTCGTCCATGTGCGCGGCGCCGTAGAGGTACGATTCCCGGAAAGCTCCCACCACTTCCGGCGTAACTACGGCCGCGCGTCCCGCCCATACGGCAAACACCATCGGGAGGCCGGTCATCTCCACCCATTCCCTACCCAAGTCATAGACGTGATAGGGCAAAGCGCCCGGATCGATCCGCAGGGCCGGATCCCCAATCACCAGCGCGGCATCGGCCGTCGAGAGCATCGCCTCTAAATCGGGCGCGTGCGAAGTCAGCGTAGGCCTCGCGCCGAAGCGGCGTTCGAGGATCACCCGGGCCAGTTGCACCGAAGTGCGCGAACTGGAATCGGCGGCCACGGTTCGGATTTCTCCCGCGGGACGCTTCGAAACCAGCAAGATGCTGCGCACCGGTCCCTGGCAGGCAATTCCCGTTCCGGGCAGGATGGCCAAATCCTGTTTTGTCAGCTCAAACGTGGGCACGATGCCGATATCAGCCGCACCCGACGCCAGCCGGTCGGCACACATGGCGGGCACCTGAAAATCCAGATCGAAGAGGCCGTGCTGGGGGCCGTGCAGCATGCCCCATACTAGAGGCGTGGTGTTGAGGTAACTTACCGCGCAGACGCGGATGCGGGAGCCGTGAGCGGAGTTCAACTTCTATTTTAACAGGAGCCCCAAGGGCGCCCCACGGGGCCGTGGATAATCCATAAGCCAACTTAACCGCAACTACATCCCTCGTATCCCGGGACTATGTTTTTAGGTGTGGAGGTCTGGTATTCTCAGATGGAGCGGTTTTCCACTCGCGCCCGCTGGGAGACTGAATGAATAGATTTCGCGTTTTCTTCCCTTTTCTTGCCCTATTTAGCGCTTCGGTCGTCCACTCCCAAATCGGTTTGAATACGGTTCCATCGCGGACCGCGGGCCACCCCAAGACGACGTTGCCCGAGCAGAATTCACTGTATTCGGCGAGTCCGAACCTGGTGGAGGGACGCGAGTTGTACCATCCGCTGGGTATGGCGCTCGATAACTCCGTGACTCCGCCCGCGCTGTACGTGAGCGACACCGGGAATAACCGGGTTCTGGGCTGGAAGAACGCATCGGACTTCAAGAACGGTCAAATCGCGGATATCGTTATTGGGCAGAACGATTTCTTCACTACGTGGCCGGCCGGCCCGACGACGACGCCGCGGGCGCCGAATGCATCCGCGCCGCAGCAATCCGGGTTAACGAGTCCGACCGGACTGGCGGTGCGCAACGGGGACCTGTACGTGGTGGACAGTGGCAACAACCGCGTGCTGCGGTATCCAAGGCCGTTCGAGAACGCGGATCACATCCCCAATTTGGTGATCGGGCAACCCAGCCTGAACGTGACCTCGGCCAATTTCACCGGTGACGTAAGCGCGCAGGGGGTCTATTTTTCGTCGAGCACGGTAGCTTTCGCCGAATCGATTGCGTTTGATGACAGCGGAAACTTGTGGCTGACGGACCCGGGCAACCGGCGCGTGCTGGAGTTCGCCGCGGCGGATGTGGCCCGCCCGGGCGGGGCTGGCCTGACCGCGATTTGCGTCCTGGGGCAACTGGATTTTGGGACGACGCGCACGAATCTCAGCGTGACCGTGGCGAACCTGAAGGTCGCGGACCAGTTCGCCATTCCCAGCGCGCTAGCATTCGACAGCAAGGGCAGGCTGTTCGTAGCCGATTACGACGCCAGCGCGTCCACATTCAGCCGGGTGCTGGCTTTCGTGCCGCCGTTTTCGACGGCCATGTCCGCATCGCGCATCATGGGGGTCGTGGCCGCAACTCAGAATCTGACCAAGCCGCAGCAGTATGCCACAATCTTCAACTCTCCGAGTGCGCTCTTCATCCTGCAACCAAATGACACGGTGGGGGTTGTGGATACGGGCTACAGCCGCGTGCTGCTCTTCCCGGCCTTTGACGCGTGGCCCAAGGACGATGTTCAGTTTTCTCCCCAAGCCGCAGTTGTGGTGGGGCACCCCGATTTCACGAGCTTCCTGGCGAACGACACCCCGGTCACGCAGACGTACTCCTCGCCGCCCAGTGCGACAGTGTTCTCCCAGCCCGCTGCGGCGGCCGTGGGCAATGGCGAGCTGTTCATAGCCGACGCCGGGAACAACCGCGTTCTCGCACTGCCGATAGCGAACACCGCCGTATCGCCGGCCACGCGGGTGCTCGGGCAGGAGCGGATGGACACGGGATCGGTAAACCTGGTGGAAAGCCGCGGGCTGCAGTTCATGCCCGCGAGTTCGTTCCGCGATGCCGGACTGGCGATCGACTCAACAGGTTCCACGCCGCACCTCTACGTGGCGGATACATATAACAACCGCGTGCTGGGCTACAAGGATATGCGCAAGGTGGTTGCCGGAGCGCCGGCCGATCTGGTGATCGGGCAAGCCGACTTCGCGAGCTCGTTGTGCAACTCGACGGGAAACCCCGCGGCGCCCACCGATTCCAGCCTGTGCGGGCCGGTGGGGCTGCTGGTGGATTCGGCAGCCAACCTGTGGGTGGCCGACCGCGGAAACGGACGCGTGCTGCGGTTCCCGGCTCCCTTCGCTCAAACGGGGCAACCAAAGGCTGACCTGGTTCTGGGGCAGGCCTCGTTCACGGGTTCGAGAGTAACCAACGCCACCCAATCCACCATGGCCTCACCCAGCGGGCTGGCGATGACGGTGAGCGGCTACCTGGCGGTATCGGACCAGTCGCATGACCGCATACTGGTGTTCGCGCCTGCTAACGGCGCGTTCCAAAACGGCCAGTCGGCCGTCAAGGTGATCGGCCAATACGACTTCCGAAGCACTGCGTCGGGGACGGATATGGCGTCCCTGAATGCGCCCCGGCATCTCGCCGCCGATAAGGACGGGCGACTGTACGTGGCCGATGCCGGCAACAACCGCGTGCTGATCTACGACTCGGTAGAGGGCCTGTTCTTCCCAACATCCGGCGGGAGCGCGGCCAAAGCCATCACCGGATTGAGCACGCCGCTAGGGGTATACGTAAATCCAGGAACCGGCGAGATCTGGATTGCGGAGGCGAACACGGGCAAGTTCCTCCGCTACCCCAGCTATGCCGCCCTGCTGACCAGCCCAACCTCCCTGGGCTCGATCGCATCGCCGGGCTATGCGCTCACCATGGCGCAGGATCTGTACGGCGCGCTGGTAACGGCGGACAGCACGAACCGGATTGCGTTCTATTTCCCCGGATTAAAGACACAGAACCTGGCCAATATGGTGGACGGCCGTCCGTTGGCTCCGGGCATGATCGCGTCCGTACTCCCCGTAAATACGACCAACCCGTTCGGCGCGGATACGGTGGACTTCGGGGGCCACCTTGCGCTGCCGAAGATCCTCGGAGGCATCCAAGTACTGGTCGATGGTAAGGAAGCGTCGCTGTATATGGTTTCGCCGCTGCAGATCAATTTTCAGGTGCCGCTCTCGACTCGCACGAGCGGCTATGCCGATCTTCAGGTGGTGAACCAGATTACCGGGCAGGTCTACGCGGCAGGGGCGTCGCTGACGAGCGCGGTGTCGCCGGGGCTCTTTCTATCTCCGCCGACCCAATCGGGCGCCTACCGGCAGGCGGCGGTGATCAACTGGGACACGCATACGGCGAACACCGCCAGCAACAAGGCGAAACGGGGATCGTACATCGAAATCTACGGCACGGGCTTTGGTTTCGTCCCGGGCGGGCCGAATGACGGAACCCCGCCGGACGGACCGGTTTGGACAAACGTCAAGCCGCAGGTGCTCATCAACGGTATCGACGTGAATGACTCCGCCAAGTACAACGAAGCCTGGGAACACGTAACGTATTGGGGCCTGGCGCCGGGGCTGGTCGGCGTATGGCAGATCAACATTCAGATTCCGAAGACGGTGGTCCCGTCCAGCACCGCCACTACTGATTTGGTGATTGTAGTCAACAGCATGCCGTCTTACGACTACACCCAGTACAGGACGTTTATCAGCGTCGAGTAGGCTTCCGGACTACGCTACGGGCGGGCGCTGTTGGGCAGCGCCCGCCGCGCGCGTGCGCTTCATCCGGTACATCATCAGGTCCGCATCTTCCAGGGCCTCGCGCAAGCCGCGGCCGCTCGAATCGGCCGTACCCCAGCTAAACGAAATCGGCAGCGCGCCGTAGCCGCGCACGCGGAAGTCGTGCAGGCGGGCTTCGATTTCGGCCATGCGGTTACGCGCCACGTTCGAATGCTGATCTTGGAAGAGAATCACGAATTCGTCTCCGCCCCAGCGGAAAGCCTCATCCTCGTGGCGAATGGAGGCCGTCAGCAAGTGGCCGATATTGCGTAGAATCTCGTCGCCTACCAAATGGCCGTAGCTATCGTTGACGTCCTTGAAATTGTCCATGTCGCAGACCGCGACCACTCCCTGGAACAACGGACCGCCCGGCTCCATCCGGCGGGCAAGAGCCGCCTGGTTGAGCAACCCGGTAAGGTGGTCAAGATCGATCTCACGGGCGTTATCCCGGCGGGCGCGATCCAATTCCGCGCCCAAGTCACGGACCCGGTCGATCTGGCTTTCACTCCACGTTGCCATTGCGGCAAAGGCCATCAGGCAGTGCAGGGCCAGCAGCACGGCTCCGGCATACGAGTGATAAGGGCGCAGGTAGCTGGCCCAACCCGCGGGGGAACCGCGCAGAGCAGAGAAGCCGACTGCCGCCTCGGCGGCGTTGGCTGCCGCGGCGGCAAGCACGGCCAGACGGAACACGCGGGCGCCCCAGCCGGCGTTGCGGCGTAACGTCGCGTAGTTGAACGCATAACCGCAGCAGAGGGCCACTTCGTACGCCGGCTCATAGGCCCGTAACCGGCCGAACCAGAGCCCCAAGGCCCAAACCAGTGCGACGAATATGGGCAGAATGGCGATCAGCCGCAGCACGCTGCGCCAGTCGCCGGCGGCGCCGGCGAAACCTACGCGCGCAGCCGCAATCAGGATGATCGCGAACCCGAACTGAAAGACCGCATACGGCGCAAGCCACGCCGGGTTGGACGACCGCAACAGCTCGAAGCCAAGCGGGTGAGCCACCACCTGCGTGGCCGCCGCCGCGGCCCACAAGCCGAAGTAAACGGCGCCAGACTGGCGCCAGAGGAACAAAAAGACCGCACCAAACAGCAACCATCCAGCTTCCTGGAGAAAGAAGACTGCAGGATCGGCTAGCGGCAGGGCGTCCATTGCGCTCAATCTCCGTTTATAGCGTGGCGGCGTATGGCCCGTGCGCGGCCGGTAGCCTCATCCACGTCCACGATTACGGCGTGCAACTCCGGCTCCTTGCTCGATGCCTCCATGCGCACCGGAAGCGCGGTTAGAAAGCGGCGGATGATGATATCCGTATCCACGCCGATGACCGATTCGTACGGCCCCGTCATTCCGCAATCGGTCTGATAGGCGCAGCCTTGCGGAAGAATGCGCGAATCGGCGGTAGGCACGTGCGTGTGCGTGCCGACCACGGCCGAGACGCGGCCGTCCAAGTACCAGCCCATGGCGATCTTCTCGCTCGTTACCTCGGCGTGAAAATCGAGGAAGCGAACCTTCACGGCCGGGTCCAGGCTGGCCAGGATTCGATCGGCCGTGCGGAAGGGGCAATCGGTATGGGGCATGTAGACGCGGCCCTGAAGGTTCAGCACGGCGCAGTCAACGCCGTTGCGCGCCTTCACCACTGCCAGGCCGGAGCCCGGAGCGTCAGGGTAGTTGGCTGGACGAAGCAGGCGCGGCTGGCGGTTCAGGTAATCGTAGATTTCGCGCTTATCCCAGATGTGGTTTCCGCTAGTCAGAACGTCCAGTCCAAAGGAGAAGAGTTCTTCGGCGATGGCGGGCGTGACGCCGAAGCCGCCGGCGGCGTTCTCGGCATTGGCAATCGCCAGATCGATGCTGTTCGACGCAATAATGTCCTGCAAATGGTCGGACACAATGCGCCGTCCCGCGGAAGCGAAAATGTCGCCTACGAACAGAATGTTCATTCCAGGACTTCAAGTTAACATGCCGGACGCGCCGACGCCCG
Source organism: uncultured Acidobacteriia bacterium (assembly GCA_903925975.1). GTDB lineage: Bacteria > Acidobacteriota > Terriglobia > Bryobacterales > Bryobacteraceae > BOG-224. The sequence goes on from CAIYHG010000086.1 coordinate 55,295, forward strand.
TCCTATTCCCGCGCCTTGGCCAGGGCGCTGCGCTTGCGCCCAAACGGGAAGTAGATGGCGAGGCCGATGAAAAGCCACACGAAGAACCGCACCCAGGTTTCGAGCGGCAGCGCCAGCATCAGCCCCACGCAGAAGAGGATGGAGATCATCGGGAGCCAGGGCGAACCGGGCACGCGGAAAACGCGCGGCCTGTCCGGCTGCGTCTTCCGGAGCACGATCACGCCCAGGGAGACGATCACGAAGGCGAACAGTGTGCCGATATTGGCCAGGTCGGCAAACGTTCCAATATCCCAAATGCCGGCTGGAATGCCGACAACCAGACCGGCGACCCAGGTACTCACATGCGGCGTTTTGTAGCGCGGATGCACCTTGGAGAACGCGGCGGGCAACAGGCCGTCGCGCGACATGGCGAACCAGATGCGCGCCTGCCCGTACTGGAAAACCAGCAGCGAGGAGACCATGCCCACCAGGGCGCCCAGGCTCACCCACTTCCGCACGCCGTTGTAGCCCAGCCGCTTAAGTGCCTCCGCGACGGGCGCCGCGCCGTTAAGCGTCTTCCATGGCGCAATCCCCGTAAGCACCAGCGCCACGGCAATGTAGAGCACGGCGCACACCACCAGCGTCATGATGATGCCGAAGGGCAGGTCGCGCTGCGGGCGGCGGCACTCTTCGGCGGCCGTGGATACCGAATCGAACCCAATGTAGGTGAAGAAGACTATGGCCGCACCCGTGAACACCCCGGGATAGCCGTTCGGCATGAAGGGATGCCAGTTGGCTGTGTTCACCGCGCGCGCGGCGCCGAAGACGAAGATCAGGATGGCGGCGATCTTCACCACCACCATGGCATTGTTCGCGCCGGCGCTCTCCCGCACGCCGAGGACCAGGATATAGGTGAGGATGAGGAGCACGATCAGAGCCGGCAGATTGAACCATGCCCCCGTGAAGACGCCGCCGACTATCGGCGGCCCGGCGAGCTTGGCGGGCAAATGCCAGCCGAAGACGTTATCGAGCAAGTCGTTCAGGTATCCCGAAAAGCCCACCGCCACGGCCATGTTCGAAACGGCGTACTCCAGGATCAGGTCCCACCCGATAATCCACGCCACGATCTCTCCGAGCGTGGCGTAGGCGTAGGTGTAGGCGCTGCCCGCGATGGGAATCATCGAGGCGAGCTCCGCGTAGCAGAGCGCCGCGAAGCTGCACGCCAGCGCGGTCAGCAGAAACGAAAGGGAGATGGCCGGCCCGGCTCCGGGCCGCCCGATAGTCGAAACCGCGCTCGATCCGTGGAGCATGAGATCGAGGACCGGGGCGTGCAGGATGGATTTGAACGTGAGCGTCTCGCCGGCGGCGGCAGTCCCCGTGAGGATGAAAATGCCGGAGCCGATGACCGCGCCGATTCCGAATGCCGCCAGGCTCCACGGGCCCAGAGTACGCCGGAGGCGCCGCTCCGGATCTTCGGAAGCGGCGATCAGCGCGTCAATGCTCTGGGTGCGGAAGAGGCTCACGCGTTAGAAATGGGCGCATTGGCGCCGTGATCCAATTGAGAGCGACAGACGGGTCCCTCGTGGGGCGGGTCCCCTAGCGTTCCTTCAAACTACAACGCCGTTCGGGACGAGCCGGACCGGGGTCCGGCGCGGACGAGGGCGTCCGCCCCACTCGATGCCGCGAGCTAGCGTTTGCGCTGGCCTTGCGCCTGGTGACGAATCTTCTTCTTCATGGAACCGCGGGCCACGCCGGCCGCGCGCTTCGCCTTGGCAGGCGCCGCTTTTCGCGCCGCGCGCTTTGCTGTCTTGCGTTCCGCTTTGTCTTCAATGTTCTTCGTGTTCATCAGTTTCTTTTCAGTCCTGCGTATTTTTCTATCAGCTTTTTCAGTCCGTAACGAGAGAAGTTCACCGTGATCTTAGCATCTTCGCCCTCGCCTTCGCGGCGCACCACGATGCCTGAGCCATACTTGGCGTGCACCACCGTCATTCCCGGGCGCGCCAGTTTGGGGGCCGAGGCGGCGGGTGGAGCGGCCGGCTGGGGCTTCGGAGGCATTGGCGGCTGGGGCAACTGGGGCAACTGAGAAACCGGCCGGGCCGCGGCCTCCTGCCGGAAGGGCACGCCGCGCTCGTTGAAGAACGTGGAAATGTTCTCGATCGAGTTGTACGTCTTCCCGGTGAACGTACTGCGCCGGGCGGACTGGCGCACGTCGTGACGCTCGGCGAACAAATCCACTTCGCTCGGGTGGTCCGGCAGACTCAGATCGAAGATCAGATCTTCCGGGATTTCCTTCAGGAACCAGGAAGGCGTGGAGCGCTCCTGGTCGCCGCCCCCGAAACGCCGCCGCTGCTTCGCCCAAGTCAGAATGAGCCGCTTGCGCGCGCGAGTCATGCCCACGTAGCACAGGCGGCGCTCTTCCTCCAGGGCCGATTCCGAATCCATGGAGCGGCTGTGGGGAAACAGGCCGAGTTCCATGCCGGTCAGGAAGACCAGCGGGAACTCCAGGCCCTTGGCGTTGTGCAGCGTCATGAGCGAGACGGGTGATTCCGGGTCGAACGCATCCGCATCGGCCACCAGAGCCGCATGATCCAGGAAGTCGGACAGAGTCTCGCCGCGCTCTGCGGCTTCAGCCGCGGCGCTGACTAACTCATCGAGGTTTTCCAGGCGCGTTTGCGAATCGGGCGTGCGTTCCTGCTCCAGCATCTTCCGGTAGCCGGTACTGTCCAGAATGTGACGGATCAGATCCGGCAGCGGCGAACTGCTGGCCACCAGCGAGAGTTCCTGGATGAGGTTGCGGAAGCCAACCAGGGCGGATTGAGAGCGCGTCGAGAGGCGCTGGTCGTCAATGACGCCCTCCAGGGCATCCCAGAGGTTCGCGCCGGCTTCGCGCGCAAAGCGTTCAACCTGCTCCACGGTTGTCTTGCCAATGCCGCGGGCCGGCGTGTTGACAACACGCAGGAGGCTGGCGGAATCGGAGTTGGACGCAGCCAGCTTCAGGTACGCGACGATATCCTTCACCTCGGCGCGCTGGTAGAAACTGAACCCGCCGACGATGTTGTACTTGCGCCCATACCGGCGCATCGCCTCTTCGATCTGCCGGGATTGGAAGTTGGTGCGGTAGAGAACGGCGACGTGATCGCCGGGGTTCATGGCGAGGTACTTTTCAATCTGGTCGGCGACAAACAGCGCCTCGTTTTCCGCGTCGTAACCGGAATAGAGGCCGATCAATTCGCCTTTGGCCGCGTCCGTCCAGAGCTTCTTACCCTTGCGCGCCTTGTTGTTCTCTACGACTGCGCCAGCGGCCGATAGGATGTTCTTCGTGGAGCGGTAGTTCTGCTCCAGGCGGATGGTGGTGGCGTTGGGGAAATCGTGCTCGAAATCCAGGATGTTCCGGATATCCGCGCCCCGCCAGCTATAGATCGATTGGTCTTCGTCGCCCACCACGCAGACGTTCCGGTGGGATTCCGAGAGCAGGCGCAGGAGCTCGTACTGGCTTCGGTTCGTATCCTGATATTCGTCCACCATGACGTAGCTCAGTTGACGGTTCCAAGCCGCGCGGGTGGCCGAATCGTGGCGAAGCAGGCGGACGGCTTCCAGCAGGAGATCGTCGAAATCGAGCGCATTGGCGTTGCGCAGTGCCTTCTCGTATTGCTCGAAGAGGGCGGCCAGTTTCTCGGTTTCCTTGCTCGCGGCGAGCTTGTAGACATCCGCGGGCCCCTGCTTGATGTTCTTGGCGTTGCTGATGCGCGAGAGGGCCGCCCGGCACTGCATGAACTCTTTTTCTTCAAGGCCAAGGGTGCGGTAGCCTGCCTTGATGATCGCCAACTGGTCGTCTTCGTCGTAGATGCTGAAACGCCGCGTAAAACCGGGCCGGATCTGGGCCAGCGGTTCGCCATCGCGGCGCAGAAGCCTCACGCAAAAGGAGTGAAAGGTGGAAAGCAGAGGGGCCGAATCGAGCCCCGCCCCGGCCAGCAGCGCCTCTACCCGCTCCCGCATTTCGCTCGCGGCCTTATTGGTAAACGTAACCGCAAGGATAGCCGAGGGTGGGACGTGCTTCACCCGGACGATATGGGCGATGCGGTGCGTGATGACACGCGTCTTCCCGCTGCCCGCGCCGGCCAGTATCAGCAGCGGCCCTTCGGTATGAGTTACTGCCTCTCGCTGTGGCGCGTTGAGGCCTTTGAGGAGGTCCATGCGTTGTGGGGAACTATTCGAGTTTACCATGCGCGCTCAGCGGCTTGCGGCGTTCGGGCGGGCGCCTCACGGGCAGGCGGCGCGGGGGATTGCCGGGTGTTCGCCGCTTACGCGCGGTGACCGGGCGCCGCAGCCAAATCCGGGTGCGCCGGAAAGCTAAACGATTTCAGCCATGTTGTATAATGGGGTGGCATCCGACTCTTGATTTCCGCTTTCTGACCAAAGGGGGTTGCGTGAGTCATCCGCGCCCCCTTTTTTGGTTTGGGGACGGGCTTAAGAGAGACGCATTTTGCAGTGAATGAACTCGAAGGAACATAGTCAGATGAAAGAAAAAGGAACGGTGAAGTGGTTTAACGCAGCCAAGGGCTACGGCTTTATCCAGCGTGAAAACGGAGAAGATGTCTTTGTGCATTTCTCGGCAATTCAGTCCCAGGGCTATCGCAGCCTGGAAGAAGGCTCCCGAGTTGAGTTTGAGGTGACGAAGGGCCCCAAGGGCCTGCAAGCCACCAACGTCACGGCTGCCTGATAATCCCGCGGGCCGGGGCCCCGCGCGTTCCGGCCCGCATACACGGAGGTTTATGAGCAAAGAGGACAGCATAGAAGTAACAGGAACGGTCCTGGAGAAGTTTCCCAGCGGTTTGTTCAGCGTTCAACTGGAGCACGAGCGCGTCGTTCTGGCGCATCTGGCCGGCAGATTGCGGAGAAACCGCATCCGCGTGCTGGCTGGCGACAAAGTCACCCTCGAACTGTCGCCCTACGATCTGACGAAGGGCAGAATCACCTTCAGACACAGGTAAACTGCGTCTTCCACCATTCGGCACTCCCGAGGGGCAGTTTGTGTATAGCATCACACATTCCCGTCCCCATCCCGTGATACAAATTCTGATAGACCGGCATTCACATCAGAGGGGTAGTATTTTCACGTGGCTCCGACCAGCGCCGGTAACTCACTAGCGTGAAACCGTTTAGGTCATTTTATGAGAGAGCCGAATCGCCCGGAAGAAAAGCGCCGTAGCCGTGCGCGAAGCACCGCCGCGACTATAATCAAGTCGGAGAGCGGGGTGGAAAAAACGAGAAACAGCCAGGGGAGGGCGAAGAAACCAGCCCAAGACGCAGTGGAGGACTTGGTAGCGGTTCTGTCGCAGAAGGTAGTGGGGCAGCCCGCGGCAACCCGCGTGATCGTGCCTTATATCCAGATGTTTCAGGCCGGGCTCGCGCCTGAAGGCCGCCCGGTTGGGGTGTTCCTGCTGCTGGGACCCACCGGAACGGGCAAGACCAAGACGGTGGAGGCCTTGGCCGAGGTGCTCCACGGCAGCGAGAAGAACGTGCTCAAGGTGGATTGCGGGGAGTTCCAGATGGAGCACGAGGTAGCCAAGCTCATCGGGGCGCCACCGGGATACCTGGGCCATCGCGAAACCCAGCCGATGCTTACGCAGCAGAAGCTGAACTCGGTGACCAGCGAAAAGTGCAGCCTCTCGCTGGTTCTGTTCGACGAGATCGAGAAGGCCGCCCCTTCGATGACGCGGCTGCTTCTGGGCGTGCTGGATAAGGGCGTGCTCCGGCTGGGCGACAATTCCACGGTCAACTTCGAGAAGAGCCTGGTCTTTCTTACCAGCAATCTGGGCGCGCGCGAAATGATGCGCGAGATCAACCCGGATTTCGGTTTCCAATCGGTTAGGACGCCGGACCGGACCGATCTTACCAACAAGTTGCAGAACATCGCCCTGGTATCGGTGCGGAAACGCTTCTCGCCGGAGTTCGTGAACCGGATCGATTGCATCATCACGTATCAGCCACTCACGGCCGAATCGCTCTCTGCCATCCTGGACCAGCAGATCACGGATCTGCAAAACCACGTGAATACGCGGCTCGGCAACCGCTCCTTCACGCTGGAGGTGCCGTTTGAGGCGCGGCAGTTCCTGCTGCGAAAGGGCACCAGCTCCGAATACGGCGCGCGCGAATTGAACCGCACGATTCACAGGCACCTGACGCAACCGCTGGCGACTTTGGTGGCCACCAACCAGATCAACGCGGGCGCTACGCTTCGAGTGGAGGCGCCCGAAGGGGCTGAGAAGCTCACGCTGCACACTATCGAGGGAGAGGCCGTGCGGGCGCCGGCGCACCCCACAGTGTTGCTGGTGGACGATAACCGCGACCTGCTGCACTTCCTGGAGCGGCTCATGGCGGACGCAGGCTGGCGGCTGCTGACGGCGGAATCGGCCACGGAGGCGCGTAAGCTGGTGGCCGAGAACAAGGTGAACGCCGCCCTGCTCGATTACATGCTGCCCGACGGCAACGGCGTGGAACTGGGCGTGGAGATTCTAACTTCTTCGCCAAAGGGGCTGGTGATCATCATGACGGGAACTATTCTTCCGCCGGAGGAAGAAGCGCTCTGCGAAGAGCACAATTTCCCGGTGTTGCGAAAACCGTTCCTCGCCTCGGACGTGATGAACCAGATCCGCAGCCGGCTCGTACCAGCGGGCAAGATAGCCAGGGCGGAGACTCGATAGCCGCGCGAACGCTCTCATACGGCCTGCGCCTGCCCCCGTTTCCCTTCATCGGATTCAATATCCAACAAGAAAACCGGCCTAGAGGCCGGCTTGCGGGCACAAACATTCGCCGTACAGGAACAAAAAAAGGGGGCCCGAAGGCCCCCTCTCAGTTGGTTCTTCTTTCCAGTAGTTAGAACTGGAACTTGATGCCGAAGCGGCCCTGGAAGCCAGTGCTAAAGCTGTCCGGTTTCCCGAACCGCGGATCCTTGGCGCCCCAGGTCTTAGTGGCATCCTGAGTCCCAGCCACCATCGACTGCCAATTATAGCCGGCCTTCAAATCGACGGCAGACATAGAAATCGCGGAGCTGGCCACCCGGTACCGATTGTAGTAGGGGTAGACGTACTGCGCGATGCTCTGGTTAAACAGGTTCTGCGCATTGAACTCGAAGTGCAACACCTTGCTCGACTCCCCAAACTTTACTTCGTGCGTGAGGAGTAAGTCGGTGTTCGACATGACAGGCGACCGCCCCATGTCCCCGCGGCCGTTCACAAAGAGCGGAATCCGCTGCGTATCCATCACCCAGGTGCTCATTGGCACGCCGCTAGTCACGCGGAAGTTCAGTCCGATCTGAGTCTCGCCGAGCTTCGACGGAATCATGTAGGAGCCATAGAGTTTCAGAGCATTCGGACGGTCCGAGCCGAGGCGGCCGGTTAGGTCGTAGTTGCCCTTCGAATCCCACATGTAGTAATCGAGGTCATAGGCGCGAGTCGCCGAGCTGCCCGGACGATAGGCGGTACCAGCGGACTGCTGCGCGTTGGCGCTGCTGGTGCCCAGCGAACGAGGAGTGATTTCGTCGGAGTTCTGCAACCCGGCGTAATCGCCCCACAGGCGGCTCAACACGTAGCTGCCGCTCGCGAACCAGCGGTTGGCGAACCGGCGGCTGAACGAAAGCTCGAGAGCGTCGTAAACGCGCTTCGGCTTGGGGATCTCCATCGACGGCGTTTTTGTGGCCGGCGAGGTCATCTTGGCCAAACCTTCACCCGGGTTTCCGTAAATGTACACTTCGCTGCCGTCGATCATGGTGCCGATATCTTCGATCGTGGTGCGCAGCGAGTTGTGCGTGTAGCGGAGGGCGACCATCACTTTCGGTCCCACCTGATACTCGACGCCGGCGTTGCCGAGCCACGAGCTCATAGGCCGGATGTTGGGGTCAACCGAGTCGGAACCGAAGGCCGGGACGCGCCAATCCTGGAATGCATTTACCCAGAGATTGGTGCCCGGCATGTTCGTGCCGCTCAGGCCGAGGATGTAGCTCTTGTCGAGAGAATCGAGCGAACGGTAGTAGGTGCGCCAGGTGTCGCCGCCGAAGGTGCCGCGCGCGAGTTCATACTTCACCCAGTCGTAATACCGGCCCCAGCTTCCGTAGACCTTCATCTTGCCGTCGCCGAACACGTCGAAGCTGCCGCCGACACGGGGAGCAACCTTGGAGCCCCAGCCGAACTCGAACGCGTACGGCTTGATGTCGCGACGGAATGAGGGAATCACTTCCTTCTCGAGGCGGAGGCCGATGTCCAGGCTCAGCCGCTTGCCGATTCTCCAGCGATCCTGGAAGTACAGGTCGTCGATAGTGCCGCCCGTGGAACCGATAGTTCCCTGGTCGTCAACCTGGTAGTAGCCGTACTTGCCGCTGACTTTGCTGCCGTTCGGCAGCGTGAGTTGGCTGTTCCAGTTGATGGTGACGTAACCGCCGCCCGGATAAGCCTTAATCACCTTGTTGACGTTCTTCTGGCGGCCGTAGCCAAACTTGAAGTCGTGCTGTCCAGCGAAGCTGACGAACTTGCTGAGGTCGGCCTGCAGAACGTTACGGGTGGCCAAGTCATACAGGGTGGTGGTGGTGCGCGGGATGGTCGTATAGCCCTTAGGCTGTTGCAACGAGGCATCGAGGCCGACAATTCCCACGGAGGGCACGCCCCACTCGATTGCGCTCTGGTTGATAACGCCCAATGCCTTGTAGTTATCCCAGAAGCGGGCAGCCTTAAAGGTGAAGAGCGTCGTGGGCGTAGCGGTCCAATCCAAGGTCAGGTTGTAGTTGGATTGGGGCGAGAACCACCCGCGAGCCTGGTTGGCCAGGATCGAGGCAGCGCCGGACGTGCTCTGGTTGGCGTAGCTAGTCGTGCCGACCAGGATGCCAGCCTCGCTGCTGGGGCTCCACAGGAACCCGGCGGTCAGGCGGAGGTTACGGGTGATATCCGCGGAAAGCTTGTTATACCCCTGCCAGTATCTATCCTTCGAGGTCAGGTCAACCGGCGTTTTGTCGGACGCAAGCACGTGCTGCTTGCGATCCACAAATTGCGGCGAAGCGGCGCTGAAGAAGTAGAGGCGGTTCTTGATGAAGTAGCCGCCCAGGGAGTAACCAACTTCCTTCGTCGTCGAAGGGTCGTCGTGATCGCGCTGCATTGTAATGGTCACCTGGTCGCTGGCGTCCATCAACATGCGCTTCGCGAGTCCGGCGTTCAGAGCGCTGCCGGAGCCGTAGTAGTGGAGGTCGCCGTGGAAGGTGTTGCCACCCGACTTGGTGATGGCGCTGATGACGCCACCGAGGGCACCGCCGTACTGAGCTTCCGTACCGGCCGTCTTCACCTGGACTTCTTCCAGAATCTCGAATGCTGCGTTTTGCCGCGAACCACCCTCAATCAGGGAGTTCGTCGAAATGCCGTCTACCGCGAACTGGTTCTCCGCGCCGCTGGCTCCGTTGATCTGGATGCCGCCCTCGGTCACGGTGCCGGCGCTTACCGACGGAGATACGTTCGCCAGAGACTGGAAGCTGCGAGTCTTCGGCAGACTATCAAATTCCTCCGCAGTCACGTTGTGGCCAACCGAGGTGGTTGTCATATCGATTAGCGGAGCGGCGCCGGTGACTTCAACCGACTGCTGCGTACCGCTTACCTTCAAGTCACCATTCAACGTAAGCACGCGGCCTGCGCCCACAACGACGTCCGCGTACTCCTGGGTGGCGAAACCCTGGAGTTCGAACTTCACGGAATAACGTCCCGGGTCCACCGGACGCAGGACAAAATGGCCGTCGCCACCAGTCTTAGTGGTGATAGTACGGCCGCTTGCGAGATTAGTTGCGGTGACCGTTACGTTCGGCAGTACGGCATTGCTTTGGTCCATCGCAGAACCATTCAACTCGCCGGAGCGTTCCTGCGCGAATGCAACAGTGCTAAAAATCAGCAGCAGGAGCAACATGAGGCTTCCTGCGCGGTAGATGTTCTTCATAATGGTCTTCTCTCCCTATCGCTCAGAGTTCTTCCGAACGTAACCAGCGAAACGTTTTAGGGGTTTACAACACATCAAACTTAACCCGTCTGATCCTGGTTTGCAAGTAAAAGATCCGATTAACTTTAGGCCTGGATATTGGAGAAAAAAATCCATTTTCAGGAAGGACCCTCCCTCAGGTGGGTGGTGGAAGTGTCAATGTTCCAGTACGTAACGCGTTAACCGGCTTCGAATTACGCGCGTCTATGAAAAAATGTAATCCGCCACGGTGGCTAGTGGAGTGCTTCACACGCTTTGAAGGTTATCCAGCTTCCTGCGGGCGCGGGTGACCTTTTCGAGAATGTCCCGGGCGGAGGCGGTCCAGATGAACGGCTTGGG
>CAIYHG010000087.1 GCA_903925975.1 uncultured Acidobacteriia bacterium
AATACGCCGTTTGCGAGCGTAACATGACCAAAAAGCGCACGCGTGTTCGCGTTGCGGCTAGTGTCTCCCCAATACCGTAACGCCCGCTTGACCATTACACGCCAGCAAGCGGAGCAGCACCGCCATCGTCACCCGTTTCGCTCCGCGGACTCGGAGCTGGCCCAGCCCCTGCCCGCGCTTCACCTCGCTGTTGGTCGCCGGCGTCCCTCATCTGGGGCGCGCTGACGATCTCGCAATGCTCGGCGACCACCCGCTGCAACAGCGCATAGGCCGCCGCCGCGTTCGGCGATGAAACCCGGATTCGAACAAGCTGCGTTGAGGAGCGCTGTGCTGAAACATGCTCTAATTATACTCTAGAACGACGGCGATGTCTTAGAAGCCGTTTGAAGATTTCTCTTCTCCCTTTAAGCGCTCTTTTCCCCTCCGTCAAGCGGTGGCTTCCTCATCAAGTTCTGTCCTCTTTCCTTGGTCGTTCCCGCTTTCGCGTTTTTGGCGCATTATTGGCACATCGTCTGTCAGCACCCACGCCGAGTCCCTCCCGGCGCGCCGGGCGGTCGGAGGCCGCCTCGCTCCGTCTTGGCGATCGACTCGTCCGGCAGGTCACGTGGTGAGGAGTGGACGGCGTTGCCTCCACTGTACTTGCCCTCCGGTCAACCGGCGCACCATGAGATGAATCATGGCCACATCGATCATGGTTTCACTGACCGCCGGCAAAACTTCATACTCTTTACTCAACCGGCGAAAGAAGCCAAACCAAGCATAGGTCCGCTCAACAATCCAGCGATGGGGCAACACCTCAAACCCGGTCGGCTTGCGCTTCTTCACGATGTCCAACACCCACGTGCAGGCCGAGGCCACCCAGGCGACTAATTCGCCGGCATAGCCCCCGTCCGCCCAGATCCGCTGTAACCGCGGAAAGCGCGCGCGCAGCGATTGCAAGAGTTCCAGCAGCTGGCGGCCGCCATCCCGTTCCTGCTGATCGGCCGTCAGCACTAGCCGCAGCCAAATCAATCCGAGCGTATCTACCAAAATAAACCGTTTGCGGCCATTCACCTGCTTATGGACATCACAGCCGCGCACGCCCCCTTGCGCCGTCGTCTTGGCCGATTGGCTATCAATAATCAACGCACTGGGAGTCGCCTCTTTGCCGGCCCGCTTCCGAACTGTCTCGCGGAACGTCGCGTGGAGGGCGGTCCAGGTGCCATCCTCTTGCCAGTGCCGAAAGTACCAGTAGGCCGTTTCCCAGGGAATCCCGAAGTCATGGGGCAAGGCGCGCCATTGACAGCCTTCACGGACCACGTAAAAAATCGCGTTGCAGAGTTCGCGAAAATCCGTGAGGCGCGGGCCGCCCATCGCACAAGGCGCCGGCAGCAGCGGTGCGATCTGTGCCCACTGGGCATTAGTCAAATCACTGGGATACGGATGTCGGGTTGCAGGGTAGTCATGTCGTTTCATCCTTTTAGTATAACGACGCAGAGGGCCGGGAGCGAAAATTATTGAAAAAACATGTGCGCTTGTCTGAAGATTGCTTCACCGAACTCCAGTCCCTAGCTCACGAGACAACACCTCCCAGCACCTGTCAAAGATAGCGCTGGGAGACCGAATGTTTTCCCGAAGGAGGAGAATCTTCAAACGGCTTCTTAGAAGGAGTTAGTATCTTACCGGTCATTTTCGACACAAACTGTGTTGAAAATGACCGGTAGGATACGGGCAAGAACGCTATCAGGTGGAAAAATATGTCGACTTATACGTTGACATATACTTTTTGGTTCCGGCTTCGCCGGGTTAGGCCCCTCATATTCTACGAATAGTCAATCTTTTGAGAGCCGAACCGAATCAACACCAACGGCATCATGGATTGACTATTCGTAGAATATGAGCGTAGCACCTTGCGATAGA
>CAIYHG010000088.1 GCA_903925975.1 uncultured Acidobacteriia bacterium
GGCCCACAGTGAGGTCGCGCTTGACATTGTCGGGCGGGCTCCACTGATACAAGAAATCCTGGCCCCACACATTCGGTAAGCCTACCGTCTGCGGGAGGGCCGGTCTTGCGGGCGCTTGACCGAAAGCCAGTTTGGGCGTTGAACTGGCAGCAGCAGCCAATCCGGCCGTCAAAGCTCCGTTGAATAGTTTGCGTCGGGAAATATTCGTAGCCATTGTCGAACTCTCCGGTTTACAGTTGTTCTGGAATTTCTTCCGTACAGTCCAAAGTGCAAGCCCGCCCTTAAAGCCATTTGGCGGCCTAAATGCAACCAGCCCTATGCCCGGTTTGCTGCCGGCGGAGACTCCATCGGGCCCATCCACCGCAACGGCTGGCCGATACGATCGCGAAGCTCGAACGCTTTATTCACTGCGGCGATCGTCGCCCGCCACGCCGATCTTCGCGACGCGAGACTTGACCAAGCATAGGATCTGTTTGGCAGGATCATAGCACGTATCTCAGCTCCGTGGAAGGCCTGGCTTCGATGGGCGCCGGCGTCGCGCCTATACGGGTTTCACCCAGACGGGGCGGGTTAGCTGTAACTGATAAGGGTGGGCGCCGGCCGTTTTCCAGTTACCTGCCACTCCGCCGGTCTGGTCCCGTTCCCAACGGGATGGAACTTCACTTCTGGCAGGCGGGGCGTAGCGCGCTCAGCGTGAAATCGTAACTCGACCGCGCACAACCCCGCTTCTCGCCAGAGAGCTGCGGCCAAAACAGAGGGCCGGGATGTCCTCCCGGCCCTCTGATATCGGCTACTGACGAAGTCGTTGCGGCGTCAACTGCCCGCCGGCGATGTTCGAATTCGCACTATTGCTTGTTGTAGACCTGTTTGTAAGTCTTCTCTATCGCCGGGATGCTCCGCGTGGTGGTGACGGTCAGGACCTTTCCGTCGGGTGAGAGCGTCCAGACTTCCTTTACCGTCAGCGTGTTGTTTCCAGGCATCCCGCCATACGGCTGCGTTGTGGTAAACACCATCGTGTCGTTGCCCTGGGGCGTCCCGGTAACAGTGGCGTTCGTGACCCACTGTTCCGTGCGCCGTGTGATCGGCTTCCCGTCCATCGGATACTTGCGGTACCCGTTTTGGGGATCGTTTACCGTCAGAGCGGTGGCGTCCTGCTCCATCACAATCGAAGGACCATTGCCTCGCCCCCCGCCGCCTCCGGCTCGGGCCGCGGGCGCTGCCGCTTGAGCAGGCGCTCCGGCCTGCGACGGGGCTCCCGCTTGCGCGGCGCCTCCGCCTTGGGCCGCCGGGGCTCCAGCCTGAGGAGCATTGCCTCGCCCCGCCGCCGCGCCGCCGCCACCCTGGGGCGCCGGCGCTCTGTTGAGCATCAGCGCATTCGGCACGGGCTCGCTCTTGGCGCCGTCCCGGACCCATGAACCGGCGAAGTTGGGAGCGGCCATCGCCGCTACCTGCAAGCCGAAGAATGCCACCCCGAGAACCATCAAGATCAAAATATGTCTTCTCATATCGCTTGTTCTCATCCTCTTCAAGCCTCTGCATTGGCTACTCGCCCTAACGAGTACGCCAATTAAGATACGGTGTCTTGAGCGCCAAGAAACAACCTGACGCACAAATCAAGCCGGCATTGTGCCGTGAATCTTAACTCCGACCTTCGCCGCGATTGCCCGAATATTAAGCTGTGCCTGCCGATAGGATTCCGGAGTGTTCAGGAACTCCACCAGACAGTTCACCGACGGCATCTTCAACCGGCTCAGATGAGTCAGGTACACTTCGTAATCCATGATGCCCGTGCCGTTCATGGCCCAATCGAGACCAGCTTGCATCTGATCCCATACCATATCCTTCTGGTGGACGTAGGCAATGTTATCCCCGAGCAACTCGAAGCAGGTGTTGATGAGTTCCGTCATGCGGAACGCGACGCCGGGATGGATCATGTTGGTCACGTCCATGCCGACCGAGATCCGGGGATCGCCCACATCCTCTCTCATACGAACGTGAGACCAGGGGCTGTTGATGCACTCCGAGTTCACATCCTCGAGGGCAATCATGACGTTGATGCCGGCCGTATCCTTGCAAATGCGTTTGAGCGCATTGACCGATCGCATCCAGCCTTCGCGGCTCCAGTTCATGGGGTGGGGCGTGTTCCGGTTGGGGTAGATGCTGCCCGCATGCGTGAGGACCAGTCTGCAATCCATCTGCGCAGCGGCATGAATGGCGTCAACTATGTGCCTTTGCCACTGATCGGCCAGCGGATCGGGGGCGATGATATTGCCGTCGCAGTGGAGGCCGTAAAAGACAATATCATTCGCCTTCAGCTTTGCCTTAATCTGCGTAGCTTCAGCGTCGGCTAGCTTCCTGCCCATCCATGAGCCAGAGCGGGACTCGCAGGCGCTCCAGCCAGCGTCGCGCATGGACTTGAAGAGAGCGTCATAATCCGTCCCCTCTCTATTGGTAATACCAGGAGAGCTCAGCCTGATCTCGCATTGGCCCACCGTGAGGTCTCGCTTCACGTTTTCGGGCGGGCTCCACTGGTACAAGAAATCCTGACCCCATACATTAGGCAATCCTACCGTCTGCGGCAGAGCCGGTCTTTGAGGAGTTTGACCAAAAGCCAGGTTGGACGTTGAACCGGCAGCGGCAGCCAGCCCGGCTGTCAAAGCTCCGTTAAAAAGTTTGCGTCGGGAAATATTCGTAGCCATTATCGAACCTTCCGTTTTACAGTTGTTCTGGAATTTCTTCCAGACGATCTAAAATACCCGCCCGCCCTGAAATCCACCTGGCGGCCAATCGCACCTATCTCCTGTTGGTTCGCTGCCGGCGGAGACGCCGTCGGGCACGTCCACTGCAACAGCCGGCCAATGCTAGCGCGAAGCTCGAATGTCTGCTGCATGGCGGCGACCCTCTCCCACCACGCGTCGATCTTCGCGACGCAGGAATTGACCACGCATCGTGATCT
This sequence comes from uncultured Acidobacteriia bacterium, assembly GCA_903925975.1. Classification (GTDB taxonomy): domain Bacteria; phylum Acidobacteriota; class Terriglobia; order Bryobacterales; family Bryobacteraceae; genus BOG-224. Next base: position 2,957 of record CAIYHG010000088.1, read on the forward strand.
GTTCGGCAGGATCATACCACGTATCTCGGTTTGGTGGAAGCCTCGGCGTCGATGGGCGCTTACATGCAGGGCGTAATGCTCTTCGCGTGAAAGCGCGTCCGGAAGGGCTTTCACTTCAGGAGGCCGTCTCAGATAAACGGCAAGGGAGGACGCAAGTAATAACTGAACGCTGGCTGCGCACCACCCTGTTATCCGCGACATAGCCGCGCCCAAAACAGAGGGCCGGGATGTGCTCCCGGCCCTTTGTTTCGCTTACCGACAATGTTCTTCCGGCGTCAACTGCCCGCCGGCGTTCAATTCCAGACTATTGCTTGTTATAGACCAGTTTATAGGTCTTCTCTACCGCCGGTATCGTCCGCGTGGTGGTGATCGTCAGGACTTTTCCGTCCGCCGAAAGCGTCCACACTTCCTTTACCGTCAGCGTGTTGTTTCCGGGCATCCCGCCGTACGGCTGCGTCGTCGTAAACACCATCGTGTCGGCGCCCTGCGCCGCCCCGGTAACAGTGGCGTTCGTGATCCCCTGCTCGGTCCGCCGCGTGAGCGGCTTCCCGTCCAGCGGATACTTGCGGTATCCGTTCTGCGGATCGTTCACTGTCAGGCTGGTGGCGTTCTGCTCGATCGGCACGACTACCGGCGGACCGCCGCCTCGCCCCGCTTGCCCACCGCCTCCACCCTGCACCGCCGGCGCTCTGTTCAGCATCAGCGCATTCGGCACGGGCTCGCTCTTGGCATTGTCCCGGACCCATGAACCGGCGAAGTTAGGAGCCGCCATCGCCGCTACCTGCAAACCGAAAAATGCCACCCCGAGAACCATCAAGATCAAAATTTGTCTTCTCATATAGCTTGTTCTCATCCTCTCCACGCCTTTGCGTGGCGCCTCGCCCTAACGGGCGCGTCAGGCGGATCTTCAATCATTTACCGCGTCTCGATCGCCAATCGACAACCTTTGGCAAGATTAACGCTCCGCCCAACCTCGCCGGGTCAAGCGGCGCCCTGACGCACAAATCAAGCCGGCATTGTGCCGTGAATCTTTACTCCGACTTTCTGCGCGATTGCACGAATGTTCTTCTGTGCCATCTTATAGTCTTCCGGAGTATTCAGGAACTCCACCAGACAGTTCACCGACGGCATTTTCAACCGGCTCAGATGAGTCAGGTACACTTCGTAATCCATGATGCCCGTGCCGTTCATCGCCCAATCGAGGCCGGCCTGCATGCCATCCCACACCATATCCTTCTGGTGGACGTAAGCAATGTTATCGCCGAGCAAGTCGAAGCAGGTGTTGATGAGTTCGGTCATGCGGAAGGCAACGCCGGGATGGATCATGTTGGTGACATCCATGCCGACCGAGATCCTGGGATCGCCTACATCCTCTCTCATACGAACGTGAGACCAGGGGCTATTGATGCACTCCGAGTTCACATCCTCGAGGGCAATCATGACGTTGATGCCGGCTGTATCCTTGCAAATGCGCTTGAGCGCATTGACCGATCGCATCCAGCCTTCGCGGCTCCAGTTCATCGGGTGAGGCGTGTTCCGGTTGGGATACATGCTGCCCGCATGCGTGAGAACCAGCCGGCAATCCATTTGCGCCGCGGCATGAACGGCGTCAACGATGTGCCTTTGCCACTGATCGGCCAGCGGATCGGGAGCGATGATGTTGCCGGCGCAGTGGAGGCCATAAAAGACGATGTCGTTCGCCTTCAACTGCCCCTTGATCTCCGAAGCCTGAGCGTCGGTCAATTTTCTCTCGAGCCAGGCGTTGGATCTGCACTCGCAGGCGCTCCATCCGCCGTCACGCATGGACTTAAGCAGAGCGTTATAATCAGTCCCCTCTCGGTTCACGATGCCGGGAGAGCTGAGCCTGATCTCACACTGGCCCACAGTGAGGTCGCGCTTGACATTGTCGGGCGGGCTCCACTGATACAAGAAATCCTGGCCCCACACATTCGGTAAGCCTACCGTCTGCGGGAGGGCCGGTCTTGCGGGCGCTTGACCGAAAGCCAGCTTCGGCGATGAAGTGGCAGCGGCAGCCAATCCGGCTGTCAAAGCTCCGTTGAATAGTTTGCGTCGGGAAATATTCGTAGCCATAATCGAGTCGAACTCTCCGTTTTACAGTTGTTCTGGAATTTCACTCAGACTGGGTAGTTTACCACCCGGCCCTTCATTAGTGAATGCATCCACCGCGATCCTAGCGACCCAGGTGCGGCGCGGCGGCGCCACCGGCAGCGCCACGGCCGCCGCCGGGTTGACTTGCCGCGGTGATCACCGCTATGAACTCGGCGCGCGGCCTCCTTAACTTGTCAGGGCGCGCGTCAACCCACTTAACCAGTCCGGCGTATTTCTCCGGCGTGCAGCCGCCTTCGAGTTGGCCGCCGTTCTGGCCCGCGGCGTTTAGTTCGTAATCGTACGCATCCTGCAACGCAGTGAACGCTGCCGAGGCGGTCGCCTCGGCAGCGTGTTGAGCCGGAAAGAAGATAACTCCATCCGAGTTAGCGATGACCAAGTCTCCAGGCAATACCGTCGTATGCTCGATACGGACGGGAACATTAATTCCCGTTAATTGCCTCTCAGCCCAGGCGCCGGGATCGCAGCCGCGATAAAGCCGGTTCAACTACTTGATCGCCCGGCTCATTACCAGCTGCCTATGAACTTGCGGCGGGCAGCCTGATTTCCACTTCGAGCCCAGAAGGCTGGCGGTTGCGGCAGCGAACGGCGCCGTTACAGGCCTCAACGCAACTCCGCACAACTGCCAATCCCAGGCCGAGGCCGCCGGTTTCCGGGCTACGGGACGGGTCCAGGCGGAAGAAGGGGGCGAAGATCTCCTCCAGGCTGCTCTCGGGCACGCCGGGGCCGCTATCGGTAACGGTCAAACAGACCATCGCTTCGTCTTCCCGCGCGCCGATTTGAATGGGACCTGCGTGGCCGGCATAGCGAATGGCGTTTCGCACTACGTTGGAAAGCACGCGAAAGAGATATTCCGGATCGGCAAACGCGTGCAGTTTTTCGTCCACCGCAACTGTAACCGAAGCCTCGGGAGACGATTCGCGCTCCAGCACGCGCGCCACGGCAGCAGCCAGATTGACCCTAGCTGGTTTGGCATCGAGGGGCTGCATCCCCGCGCGGGAGAACGAAAGCAATTCGTTGACCAGCGCCGACATGTGCTGCACCTCCTCCTGGATGTCCGCCACGGAGTCGCGCTGATCCGGAGCGACTCGCCGTTCCAGGCTGCCAAGGCCGAACTGAATTGTCGCAATCGGGTTGCACAACTCGTGCGAGATGCCGCTGAGGAATCGCTTCTGCCCGTTAGCAAAGCTCGAAAGGCGGGATGCCATGCGGTTGATTGCCTCGCCTAATCGCCCGATTTCATCGCGGCGCTTATCGGCGACATGGATTTCGAACTTTCCCTCTGCTATTTGCTCCGTCGCGCGGGTAAGTTGCGAGATCGACCGCGTCATTCCGCGAATGAAAGGAAGCCAGCACAGCACCGAAACCAGGATCACCGCGATGCCGATGGTGAGCCAGGGCCTAACATCGAAAAAGAGCCGGCTGGCCAGCAGCGAGGGGGACATGATCAGCAGCGTGCCGGGGTGTGGATTCTCGGCGGGGTCGAGCCGGACCGGAATCCGAACGCCGGCCCAATAGCGCGTGGGGCCGGATGTGGCCGTCAGAAACAGCGGCGGGACGCCGCCCGCGCGGGAGTTGCCATCTGCCTGCGGCTGGCGCTGGGGAGGCTGCTGCCTTCGACCGGGGCCCTGGGGCGGGCGTTGGCGGCGCGGGATTCTGTCTACGACCTCGCGCGGCAGCGGCACGTCGGAGCCGGCGAGTTTCTCCCCTTCCTCGCTATAGAGGATGAATTGCGCGCCGTAGTCCCGAGCGTATTGAGAAAGAAGCCCAACCCAGGTTTGGGGTTGGGCTTCCTGCAAATCGAGCGCCAGCGATTGGGCGACTGCCATGATGCGGCTCTGCGCCGGCGCAATGAGAAACGAAGCGGCGTCGAGGCGGAACTGGGCGCGCACGATCAGAGCCACCGCCGCGCCCAAAAGGCACAGGTTCAGAAGGGCCAGAAAGAGAACCTTCCCGAAGAGCGGCGCCCGATGGGTCATAGCTCAGGCTCCCCCGCCGGCTCCTGAAGCATATATCCGGCCGATCGAACAGTCAGGATGAAGCGCGGGTTCCTCGGATCTTCCCCCAGTTTGCGCCGCAGCGACGAGATATGGACGTCGATGGAGCGGTCAAAGGATTCGAAATCCCGGTCTGCGACCTCGAACAGAAGCTGTTCGCGGGTCTTGATGCGGCCGCAATCGCGCGCGAGCGCAAGCAGAAGGTCGAACTCAGTGGGAGTGAGCGGCAGGGCGCCGCCATTCAGAGCCGCCGAGCGCGTCTCCGGGTCGAGTCTCAAAGCGCCGATCGCGATAGGAGGTTGAGGCGCGCGGCGGGTCTGCGCGGCGGTGACCATGGACCGCCGGATGACCGCCCGCAGCCGGGCCAGCAACTCGCGCGGGGAGAATGTTTTTGGAATGTAGTCATCCGCCCCGAGATCGAGGCCCGCAATCCGGTCGGGAGTCTCGCCCCGTCCCGTCAGCATCACCACCGGAACCGCGGAGCGCTCCCGCAGGCGCCGCAACACCTCAAAGCCATCGAAACCAGGGAGCATGATGTCGAGGAGGATAGCTTGGTAATCCCCGTCGAGCGCTTTCTCCAGCCCGTCCGGCCCGGTGTGGGCCAAACTGACGTCATAGCCCAGCGGCTCCAGATACTCCTTGACCATGCGGCAGAGTTTTGGATTGTCGTCCACAAGGAGCAACCGGGCGCCGCGAACCGCAGGCAGAGACGCAGGAATACCGCTCATGCTCTCCTACACGATAACCCGCTGGAGGGCCGGAGAAGCGCGCTCTTTACCATTCGTTTACAAGACTACGCGGGACGCGGTCGCGCGGGGGGGCCCGCTGCCGGCGCGATGGCGCCGGCCGCGAGCGCGAAAGCCGGGGCAGCTTACTTCACTTCGGCTTCGATCGCTTCCAACTCCTTACCGGCTTGGGCCCACTGGCCCTGGGCCGAGAGTTCCCGGTAACGGCGCAGATGGTCGCGGACGCGCTGTAGGCGCGAATCGGATGCCGGAGCGGCCGCGGGCTTCGCGGCGCCGGGCGGCCCGGCGGGAGCGGTGGCTTGCTGCACTAGTTCCTGAGCCCCGCTCGAAAGCTGGGCCAGGGCCTGCTCATAGGTGTCCGTATAAATCAGCCTGTTGCCGGTGGCGAGCACAATCTTCTTCAACTGCGGCATGCTCGCTTCCGTGGCCTGGATGTAGATTGGGTCCACATAGAGGAACGTATCCCCCACCGGCAGCACCAGAATCTGTCCGCGCAACACGTGCGAGCCTTGCTGGTTCCACAGCGTGAGGTCCTTGGCGATGTTCTGGTCCTGGTTGATGTTGGCGGCCACGTTCATCGGCCCCAGAATCAGTTCCTGCTTCGAAAGCTGAAGCACGATCATCTCGCCCAAGTGCGCCCCGTCGCAGCGCGCCGCCATCAGCCCGATCAAGTTGTTCTTGTTTCGCGGCGTGAATGGGATGAGGAGGAGAAACTCCGGCTTGTCGCTCCCCGGCACGGTCGCCATTACGTAGGTGGGCGTGACCGGCTGGGTAGCGTTGTCCTGGCTCGAAGTATGCAGCGCGAGATCCCACACATCCTCCTTGTTATAGAAGGATTGAGGATCGAGCATGTGATACGTGCGATAGATTTCCGCCTGGACGTTGAAGAGAATCTCGGGGTACCGCGCGTGGGCCCGAATGTCGGCGGGCATCTTATCGGCGGGCAGGAACAGGTCCGGAAACAGCCGCTGGTACGCGCCGATAATCGGATCGTCCGGCGCAAATACGTAAAGATGGGTCTCGCCGTCGTAGGCATCCACCGTGGCTTTCACGGCATTACGAATATAGTTCAAGCGGCCGATCTGATCGAGAGAAATGGATTGCGAATAGGGGTGCGCATCCGATGTGGTGTAGCCGTCCACCATCCACACCAGTTTGCCGGCCTGCGTGATCACCAGGTATGGATCCGAATCCCACTGAAGGAACCCCGCCAATTCCTGCAGGCGCTCGCTCACTTTGCGGCGAATCATCATGCGGCTGTTCGCCGTGTAGTAATCGGTCAACAGGATCTTCGGCTCGCCTTCCCGCAGGGCGGCGGCCAGCCGCATGGCGAATGAAGAGATCGGGAAGCCTCCGGTTCCCTCGTAACGGGCCCTGACATTCTGCTCCCCGGAAGGATAGTTGAACTCTTCCTGAGCCGTGTTGACGAAGACGGGCTCGTGCGTCACTTCCCCGTAGTAGATTTCAGGCCGGGTGAGTTTCAGGCTGCCCGTTTTGATTTCGGGCGGCGCGTTATCGATCAGCAACTGCGGCAATCCCTCCGACGTGGTCTTGGCGACCTCGGAAAGCACCAGCCCATAACCGTGCGTATAGATGAACGCCGGATTGATCCAATTCGACGCGGCGTCGGGGAGTTGGCGAATATCGAGTTCTCGAGGCGCCAGCAGCACCTGCCGGTATTGGCCGTCGATCGTGTAGCGGTCGATATCACTATCGTTGAACACGTAATAGGTACGCAGGGCCTGGCGCTGGACGATGGTGTCGTGAAAAGCGCGCCAATCCCAGAGACGGACATTATCCAGCAGGTCTTTGTGCGCGGCGACGTCAATCGGCGCATCCGGGCGCGCTTTGAACTCGATCTCCTTCACCTGCGACTCAAGCCCATAGGCGCTCCGGGTGGCATGAATGTGCGTCTCGATATACGGCCGCTCGAGCGAGATCTCGTTGGGCCGGACGTAGAGCGCCGAAACGGCTTGGGGAACGACGAATGCGACAACCAGGGCGAGGGCCATCGAAGCCGCGAGAATCCAACGGCGCAGCCAAACCAGCGCGGCGGCCGCCAGGCTGGCGAAGACCAGCAGCCATTGGAGGGGCAGCCCGATGTGGAGATCGACGTAGTCTATGCCCACCAGGAACGAACCGTGCTGGTTGTAGACCATCTCGTAACGGCCGAGGAAGAATCGCAGCGCCATGGCAATCAACAGGGCCACCCCCGCGCCGCGCAGAAACTTGGATTCGAGGCCGCCTTCCAGGCGGAAGATCGTGGGGTCGATTTCCCTGGCCTCGCGCATTTCGGGAATCTTGTAGCGGAGTTGCCAGGCGCGCGCGACGGCCCAATACACAAGAATCGAGAAGATCGCCAGAGCCAGCGCGTAGCTGCGCAGCAAACCGTAAAACGGCAGATCGAACAGGTAAAAAGAAAGCGGCTGATTGAAAACAGCGTCGTGCCAAGCTCCGGCCGCGGCCGGAAGGCCGCGCGAGCCGGCAAAGCGCACCACGGTCCACGTATCGATGGATGCGGCCGCAATCAGGTACGACAGAACCAACAAGCCTAGAGCGGCGATGCGCCCATAGAGCTTATTTTCCCGAAGACGCACTCCCGCAAACTTCAGAGCCCGCGCGTGCGCGATCCAAAGCGCGGCGAACGCAATCACTGTTGCCGCGGCCACCGGAGCGATGGCATACGTCAACATGCTTAACCATGTGCGGAGTTGGCCCAACTCTTTCCACCATGCGTACTCGATGGCATAGGAGGCAAACGAACGGGCGCCAAGCAACAGCGCGACTAGGGCAACTACGAGCGCAATCCGGCCGCCGGACGAGCCGGACCCGCGCTCGCTCCCGATCTCATAGGTGGGCATATGCCCCAAGGGTAGCACCCGAGGCGCGGAGCGGCGCAGAAAGCATGGCACGGCAGGCCCAGGGAGAGATGAGAGTGGAATTAAGCTTCGGAGCGGCTCAGGCAAATCATCATTCGCGAGCCGGAGATCCGCCGAGGGCAAGCATGGCTCCGGCGCCGGCCCGGACGCACGGACCGCGATTAGCTACCGGGAGAGTTGGCCCTGGGACGTGCGCTGCCGCGACGGCAGGAGGGCGACATCGTAGCTTCGGGCGACCGCGGCGCTTCTCTATCGCGACTGGCGTCCTCGGTGAGCATGTCGATGAGACGCCTCAGCTTCTCGCGCTGGATTCGCAACTCGGAAAGCAGCAACTGTTCCGCCTGCAGGCGATGGGCTGCTCTCAGCTGGCGTGGACTTGAGACACCGGCGGACTCGCGAAGAGAGCCACCTATCTCCGTCTCTATGGAATTGTCTCCACGGGGGCGATTCATTCAGCCGTAAACCTCCACTGTGTAGCCCGTTTCTCCCGGCGCCCAATACACAGCCACTGTCTGGCCATGTTCGAGCCGGACGCCCAAAGGCTGAACGGTCTCGAGTTCGAAGCCATAGTTGGTATACGTGGCGCGGCCCGAGGAGCAATCCCAGCGCAGTGCCGGGTCGCGGCTCGCGCGACCCGTCACGCAACTGCTGACGGCCAGCGCAGCTAGCCAGACAGGGATGGACGTGCGGCTTCTGGATTGAGCGGCGCCGCCATCTACCCAGCAGCCCTCGTTGGCGCTTTTCCGGATAGCCGTAAGAGCCGAACTCCCGTGTCCGGCAGACGCCGCTCCCCCCGGAATCGAATGCAGCCCGTGAAAGGAACTCTTGATAGCATTGCCCACCCTGATTCCGTTGCGCCCGGCGGTGGCCGGCGCCACTCCGTCTGCGTTTCCGTTCATCAAGCTATTCCTAACAAGTCTCATAGTTACCGCCACCTGCAACCGACGCGCTAGTTCGACCGCATGAACACACTACGGGCTTCCAAGCTCTACACTGAAATCTAACCGTCCGCGCTCAGTCCTGAGTGCCGTCTCCTGAGCGGACCGCGCGATATAAGCATGCAGCGAAGAGGTTGAGTTCCCCCGCGCCCAGCCCCTGCCCGATAGGCAATGCTTGCGTCAACGCCTGCACAGCTTGAGACTGATTCGTCCCGGCCGCAAGCTGCACAAGCAAAGCAGCGCCCCCAGCGACGAGGGGAGCGCTAAACGACGTGCCGGACACGATGGCGTAGTGATTTCCCGGATAAAGCGTTAGTAGCGATTCCCCAGGGGCCGCCAACGTAACCGACGACGAACCATAATTGGAAAACAAGCTGCGTACGAGCGCATTATTCGTGGAGCCGACTCCGATCACATAGGACGCCGGATAGGTAACGATCTGACTCCCGCCATTACCGGCCGAAGCGATCAGAGTCACTCGCCGGGAATTCGCGTAATTGACGGCGCGCTTCAGCTCGATCGAAGACTCGGTCGTACTGAAGCTCATGTTGATTACCGTGGCGCCTTGATCGACGGCGTAATAGATTCCCGCCACTATCTGCGAAATCGTGGACACTCCGTCCGCGGTAAACACCTTCACCGGCAGAATCGCCGCGGTAGGCGCAACCAAGTGCGCCAGACCGGCCACCATTGTGCCGTGCCCAAAGGCGGCAGGCAAGCCGCTCACGTCGAGAATGGCGGTAGTGGACTGATCCAGAATCGCCGTTGTGGATTGGTCCAGTATGGCCGTTGTGGACTGATTCAGATCCGCCATCTCAGACCCGCCGGACCGGTTGCGGGTGAAATCGAATCCGGCCCGCAAAACGCCACTCAGAAGGGGACTCTTCGGGTCCACTCCGGTGTCGAGTATCGCGATCAAACCGGCCCCGGTGGCGAACGTTCTCGCGCCCGGCAGATTGATCACCGCGCCGGCTGGCTGAGCCAGCCACGCGTCCGATCCGGTGGGGGCGGAAAAGACGACCCGTCCGGAATACGAGGCAGTTTTCAACGGCAGCGCGGGCGCGGACGAAGCGGCGGCGGCCGCTTCCGGCAGAACCACCGTCTTATCCTCTTCCACGGTAATGACATTCGGATCGAGCGCGGCAGCCTGGATTGCGGCCTGGTTCGCCCGAACCACGTACAAACCGTTACCAGAGCCCTGACCCTCGGAAACCACGGTCAGCCCGTAACGTTGGGCGATGCCTGCGATCTTAGAGGGCGCCGTTCGGAGAAGGAAGTGATCGCCGGCCAGCGCCAGCGAACCCAAAGCCGCTATCAGGAGAGTGAGCCGTGTCAACATTCGCATAGCATCCTCCCTTGATTAGTTACTCTTCCCCATCTGGTCGCGATTGCCGCGCTTCAGCGGCAGCACATCGCCGGACGGGTTCGCGATACGCCGGAGAGGGGCCACGATGCGCTTGCCGTCACCCTCAAGATCGATGCAGAGTTGCAGCCGGCTCTGTTGGTCGTATTCCATCTGAAACTCGCCGAAACGGTTGCTCCGCGTCTGAGCCACCACCCGGGCTCCGAACTTGAGAGAAACCGGGATGTCCTCCATCACCAGTTCGGGAGTTACGTGATTGGAAACCTGGCCGATCAAAGCGGCCCGGCATGAGCGAAGGTCGGGTTCAATGCGAACGTCTACCGAATAGTCTCCCGCCCGGTAAATCGCCTGCCATCCAACCTGCCAAGTTGCGCGCAGGCCAGCCGGGGCGGGGGCTAGAAAGCTATCGAAAACAAGTTCCGCGGGGATGCGAAGAAGCCGGTGAGTGCGCGGCGCGGTGGAGGGATAGATTGCGCGGGCGCGGCGTACGAGCGCATCCGGCGTCCGAGCGAGTAACATCCCGTTCGAGACGCGCGCCAGGGTCTCCATGAAAGCGACTTCCCGGCTGCACTCGGTACATTCCTTGAGATGAGAGCGCATTGCATCGGCTTCATCCTTCGGCGCTAAGCCGCGGGCGAAATCGGCCCATCGGAACAACGGATAATGTTTCATCTGTCTCTCCACCAACAATGCCGCCGCCCGGCTTCCGGTGTAGCGCACCCTTTACTACTAAATAGGGCGATCTAGAACACTGTTGATATAGCTATTTGAGAATACTCCAGATCTAGAATTCAAGCATATTCCGCAACTGGTGTCCAGGGCTAGACGTACCGGGGCAAACCGACCGAAGTAGCTTTTACTGGAATATGATGCGCCGCCCCTCAATGCGATATTGGCCGCGAATCGCCAGCCGTATTGCTTCGGTATAAATGCGGTGCTCTTCTATTAGAATACGGGCCGAAAGCGTTTCCACGGTATCGTCGTCCAGTACTGGGACGGTAGCCTGGACCAATATAGGACCCGAATCCAGGTTCTCATCCACCATGTGCGCCGTGCAGCCGGCGATACGGACGCCATGCTCGAGCGCCTGCCTCTGCGCATCAAGCCCGGGGAAGGCGGGTAGAAGAGAAGGGTGGATGTTCAGTATCCGGTTCGGGTAGGCGCGGACGAAAGCGGCGCTGAGCAAGCGCATGAATCCGGCCAGGCAAACCAACTCGACCCCGCAGGCCGCCAGTTCGGCAAGTACAAGGCCATCATAGACTTCGCGGTCCAACCCTTTGGAGGGAATGCAGACTGCCCGCAAACCCCGGCTGCGGGCGATTTCGAGACCCGGCGCGTCCGCGCGGTTCGAGATCACAACGGCAATTTGGGCATCGAGCGCCCCGGCCGCGATGCTATCCGCAATGGCCTGAAAGTTCGAGCCCCGGCCAGAGATAAGGATGCCGAGTTTCATCAGCGGTACTCCACCCGGGGGCGGTTTCGCTTGCGGACGGCGACTTCGCCGACGCGGAAGGGCGTCTCGCCGATCTTCTCCAGTAAGGCCGCGGCCTTGGCGGCCGAGCGCGCGGGAACGGCGAGAATCATGCCCACACCCAGGTTAAACGTCCGGCGGTAGTCGTCCTCGGGGATATGTCCGATACGGCGTAACGCTTCAAACAGGGGCGGGATGCTCCAGGAGTTCGTATCGATGATAGCCGCCAGGTCCTTCGGCAACATACGCGGGGTGTTATCGGTGATGCCTCCCCCGGTGATGTGGGCCGCGCCGCGGAGGAGTTTGGCCGAGGCGAGAGCCCGAATGGCCTTGAGATAGCTTCGGTGCGTGGCCAGGAGCGCATCTCCCACGGTGGCGCCCACCTCGGGAAGTAGGGTTTTCGGGCTGTAGCCGGCCACATCGAAGAACAGCTTCCGGGCCAGTGAGTATCCATTCGTGTGCAGCCCGTTTGAAGGGAGCCCGAGCAGCACGTCGCCCGCGCGGATGTTCCTGCCGGTGAGCAAGGCGGAGCGTTCGGCGGCGCCGACGATGAATCCCGCCAGATCGTATTCCCCCGGCTGGTACATTCCGGGCATCTCGGCGGTTTCTCCGCCGATCAGCGCACAGCCATTCTGCCGGCAACCGCGAGCAATGCCGGAAATGACCGACTCGGCAACGGCGGCATCCAACTTTCCGACCGCGAAATAGTCCATGAAGAACAGCGGCGTGGCGCCCTGAACCGCGATGTCGTTCACGCAGTGGTTGACCAGATCTTCGCCCACCGTGCCATGCCGCCCGGTCATAAATGCGATTTTCAGCTTCGTGCCGACGCCGTCGGCAGAGCTGATCAGAACAGGCCGGCGGAATCCGCCGACTTTGAAAACGGCGCCGAACGATCCTATATCAGTGAGTACGCCCGGCGTGAAGGTGCCGCGGGCGAGTTTCTTGATGGACGATAAGGCACGATCGGCTTCATCGATATCGACGCCGGCGTCCCGGTAGCGAATCTGCTTTCTGAGAGGCAACTTCCAGTATAAAACCGCCGCGCGGCATCCGCTCAGGGCCTGGAAGCTATCTTGCGGCCACCCGTTCGGAGGAGTCGATCAGGATGGTCACAGGTCCATCGTTGACCAGATGAACCTGCATGTGCGCCTGAAACACGCCGGTCTTTACCGGAACCGGACCGCGTCTGGCCTTCTCGACGAAGTAGTCGTACAGAGTAAGCCCCTGATCCGCGGGCGCGGCGCGGTCGAAGCTGGGCCGTCTGCCCTTGCGGCAATCGGCGTATAGAGTGAATTGCGAAACGACGAGCAAGGCCCCGCCCGCCTCGCATACGGTTCTATTCATCTTTCCGGATTCGTCCGGGAAGATGCGCAAGCCGAGCGTCTTCTCAACCAAGTAGTCCGCGTCAGCGGCCGTGTCTTCATGGGTTACGCCCAAGAGCAGCAATAATCCGGTACCTATGGAGCTCGTAGTGCTTCCAGGGGTTGAGACATGCGCTTCTGTTACGCGCTGAATAACGACTCGCATGTTCTTAGATCTCTTAATCGAATAGGTTGCTGTCCCTAAAGTTATGTTACGATCATGCTGGGTGAAGTTATGGCTAAGAGCCGAAACATAGACGATCTTACAACCCTTCGCATGGCGTTGGTAGGCTATCAGGTCGAACGAGAGAAGATTGACGCCAAGATCCGTGAGATTGAAGGCCGCCTCAAAGGACAGCGAGTAACCCTGCCATCGGCAGCGGCGGCTCCCCGCGCGAAAAGGGTATTAAGCGCAGCCGCGAGAAATCGCATCGCCGCCGCGCAGAGAAAGCGCTGGGCGGAGCACCGCAAACGGGCCGCGGCCGCGAAGAAGGCTTAGTCGCGCGGGCTCACCCACGCGATTGAGCCGCTTTCAAATCGAACTGCCAGGCGAAGCGGCGAACAACGTCGGCGACGGATCCCTCGGCCGAAACGAGCCCTCCTTCGAAAAATACCGCGCGACTGCACAGGGCAAGCGCGAACGGGATATTGTGAGTTACGACGATCTTCGCCTGCGGTAGGGCTAAGAGCAACTCGGCGAGAGCGCGCTGGCCCGGGGGATCCAAGAAGGTAGTTGGCTCATCCAGAGCTAGGATTTCCGGCTCCGTCGCCAGCACTCCGGCGATAGCCACTCTCTTCTGTTCGCCGGCGCTCAGGTGATAGGGCGCCCGTCCGGCCGCGTCTTCCATTCCCACGGTCTTCAGCGCTGCCATGGCCCGGTCCACGGCTTGCTCGCGGCTCAATCCGCGCTGAAGCGGGCCGAATGCCACGTCTTCGAGCACGGTGGGCATGAACAACTGGCTCTCGGAATCCTGAAACACAATCCCGATCTTGCGCCTGATTGCCGCAAGATTGCGGCGCGCCACGGGCATGCCGCAAACTTCGATGGCCCCTTCGCCCTGGAGCAGGCCGTTCAAGTGCGCCACGAACGTGGTTTTCCCGCTGCCGTTGGGACCCAGCAGGGCCACGCACTCGCCCTCATCGAGACGGAAATCCACGCCCTTCAACGCGGCGCGCCCGTCTCCGTAGCTGAATCGCAGGTTTGTTACTTCGATCAGAGGGCGTTTCACGCAATTCTCTCCAGCGCCAGGCGCAGGGCAACCACGGCTAGCGAGACGGCGGAGGCGAATGCCGCGTCGCGCGCGCGGAAGCGGAGCCGGGATAGGGTATGGATGTGGCCATGAAAGCCGCGGGCCAACATGGCGTCATGGATGCCGGCGGCGCGGCCGTAGGAGCGCGCAAACAACACTCCCAGCGCGCCCGCCGCGGCCCGGAAAGCCGAGGGCGAAAACCAGTGGCGCTCCGCGGCGCCGCGCGCGGCCGCCGCCTTGCTCATGTGCTGGCCTTCTTCCGAAATCACGAAGAGGTAACGATATACGAACTGAGTGACCGTCAGCAGGAATGACGGGATACGCAGCAACTCCAGGCCGCGCAGAAGCGAAGGCAGCGGCGTGGTTGCCACCACGGTCAGCACGGCGAGCGCGGAAACATAGCTCTTCACCGCCATGGCCTCGCCGCGGGCGAGATCGCCCGAAAGCCAGCACGTCAGCGCGAACACCAGCGTAAACGGCAACACGATCGCCGCCCGCGCAAAGGCGGCGGCAATCGGAATCCGGGCCGTTAGAAGGGCGGCGACGATGAGCGCCAGAGCCGCACAGGAGAAAGCCGCCAGCCCGCGTTGCGCAGTCGCGAGCGCAATCAGCAGGACCAAAAGCGGAACTATCTTGGCTCTCGGATCAAGTTGGTGGAAGGCGGTGCCGCCCCTGCTCCACCGGTCCAGAACGATGTGGTGCAATCAGGCGCTCCTCTTCCGCGCCACCAGGCGGCCGATGGCAATGCAGGCGGCGTATACGGCCGCCAAGCCGGCCAAACCGGCCAGGGCCTTAGCATGCCAGCCCGCCGGGAGGAACTGCGCCTGATAATCAGCCAGCGGAGTTGCCACCAGCGACTTGGCGCGCGATGACACGCCCGCCTTCTCGCTCAGCCACGCCAGGCCGTCAGGGGCCGTGGAGGCGAAGAGCACCCCCACCGTCGAGAGCACGAGCGCCGCCAGCGCGGCGGCGCCAAGCGCAAACGAGCGGCCTTCCCCCGGCTTCTTTACAAAGCCCGGCTGAATATTCTCAAGCGCCTCAATTACGGCCAGTGTGATCGCGCCCTCCAGAATCGCGGAGACCAGAAACACAGCCGCGGATACACTCAAAATCGACATCGAAACCCGCACGCCCGAAAGCAGCAACTCCGAGACAGCCATGACGGCGCACACCAGCGCCGACAGCGCCCCGCCAGCGAAGATAGCAGCCTTGCGCCCGCGCCCCTGCCCCCAAAGGTAGAAAGGAAGATAGCCGGCCAGAACGCCCAGAATCGCCATGTTGACCGTGTTGGCCCCCAAGGCGAGGATTCCGCCGTCCTGGAAAACCAGCGCCTGAATGGCTAGGATGGCGGTCATGGTGACGCTCGCGGCAGCCGGACCCAGCGTGTAGGCCAGCAGCGCACCGCCTACGAGGTGGTCGGACGCCCCGACCCCGACGGGAAAGTTGATCATCTGGGCCGCGAACACAAACGCCCCCATCACGCCCAGCAGCGGCGCCTTGGCGTCATCAAATCCGCGTTGCGCGCGCCGCGCCATGTAGCCTACGGCCGGAGCGGCGGCAATATCCAGAGCCGCCCAAACGGGCGTCGCCAGAAAGCCATCGGGGATGTGCACGATCGATCCCCAAGGTAGCACGAATCACACAATCGTGCCATCGGCCGCGCCTGCTAAGATGTGTTCGCATGAGCGATTTAAGCCGTATCGGCGTGGCGATTGACTCCGACCTGCTGGAGAAATTCGACCGGTTGATTACCCAGCGGGGGTATTCCAACCGATCGGAGGCCTTTCGCGATCTGATCCGGGACGAGTTAATCGCCAAGAGCTGGGAATCGCCCGACAGCCAGGTAGTGGGAACCGTCACACTGGTGTACGATCACCACGTCCGGCTGCTCAGCGAGAAGCTTACCGACATCCAGCACGATTTCCAGCACTCGATCCTCTCCACGCTGCACGTGCATCTGGACCACGACCATTGCCTGGAAGTGCTCGTGGTGCGCGGCCGCGCCGCCGAGGTGCAGAAGATATCCGATTCGCTCATTAGCACCAAGGGCGTAATCCACGGGCGCCTCACTATGACGGCCTCCGGAGCGGAGTTGAAGTGATCCTGGGAACCGGAGTGGACCTCGCCGAGGTGCCGCGTATCCGAGCTTCGATTGAGCGCTTCGGCGAGAAGTTCGTGGAGCGCATCTACACCCCGGCGGAGATAGCCTACGTGGAGCGCAAAGCCAACAAGTACCAGCGCTACGCGGCGCGCTTCGCGGCCAAGGAAGCCGGGATGAAGGCCATCGGCACGGGCTGGAGGCGGGGGGTGCGCTGGCAGGATTTCGAGGTGGCCAATCTTCCCTCCGGAAAACCGACCCTACGGCTCCACGGGGTGGCAGCGCGTATCGCCGAGAAACTGGGCGTACGCACGATTTCGCTCTCGCTGACGCACACGGCGGAGCTGGGAATGGCGCACGTAATTCTGGAAGACTAGCGCGCCGGTCTCTTACGCTACCGTCTTACGGACCGGCTCGGGCACGGCCGGCGACTGCTCCTGCTCAAGCCGCTTGCATTCCTGCCAGGTGTGGATCATGCGATGGACCACTGTAATATTCGAGAGTATGGCGATCACCCAAAGCACCGCCGCCATACGGTCAAACAAAGCGCCCAGGATAATCAGGACGATCCGCTCGGGGCGTTCGAGAAAACCCACCTTACACTTGGGAATCGTGTTCTCGGCCCGCGCGCGGGTGTAACTCACCATGACCGAGCCGGTCATCACGATGGCCGTGAGCACGATATAGAAGAAGCGATTGATGGAGGCGTAGTAGACCAGCAGCCCCATGTACAAGGCCAGATCGGAATAGCGGTCCACCACCGAATCGAAAAAGCCTCCGAAGCGGGTCACCTGGCTGGTGGCGCGCGCCACGCGCCCATCCACCATGTCGAACAGCCCGGCTCCGATCACCACCACGCCGGCCCACGCGAAGTTGCCCCGTGAAAACAGCCACGCCGCCCAGATATTGATCACCAGGCCGATGAAGGTGAGTACGTTGGGATGTATGCGCGAAAGAGCCAGCCACCTGACAATGCGGTCTATGATCGCGCCAAAGAACAACCCGACTCCGCGCGTGAACGTCATAGCTCTCTATTCGACCACGTCATGGATAGTCGTAAGCTTCAGGACTTCCAGTTCCTTAACGCCGCCCGGGCTCTGCACCTTGACCACGTCGCCGACCTCTTTGCCGAGGAGCGAACGGCCTATCGGGCTGGTAGTGGAAATCTTGCCGTTCGGAAAATCGGCCTCTTCGCTTGTGACCAGGTGATACGCAATTTCTTCGTCCTTGGCGGTATCGAGCACAACCACCTTGGAACCTAGCCCGACGCGGTCGTGCGAGATCTTGGACATGTCGACCATCGACATTTCCGCCAGACGCTTCTTCAACTGGTTCAGCCTGGCATTCACGAACCCCTGCCGCTCCTTGGCGGCATGGAATTCGGCGTTCTCGCTCAGATCTCCGTGAGCGCGCGCTTTCAGTATTTCCTTCGGAAGCTCGTTCCGCAGCTCGTATTCGAGCACGGCGATTTCATCCTGGAGTTTCTTCTTGATATCCATCCGGCTGGGTTCAGTCCCCGTCACATTATAGCGGAGATAAGGGTTTTCCTCTCAATCGCGCGTCACTGCCGGAACATCATGGCGGGCCCGGCTGCTCCCGTCACTCGTAGCGCAGCGCCTCGATGGGGTCTAAACGCGAGGCTTTGATGGCGGGCAGAAGGCCCGCGATCAGGCCCACGGCTTCCAGCAGCGCCGTGGAGGTGACAACGGCGAAGAGCGATATGCCTAAGTGAATATTTCCCGCATCCACCTTGAAGATGGGGCCCAATAGCGGCATGCTGCCCAAGGCCGCGGTGGCGGCCCATCCCACGGCTACGCCGATCGCTCCGCCCGCGGTTACGATCACCAGCGCCTCCAGCAGGAACTGCGCCAGGATCGAACGCCGCGTGGCGCCGATCGACATCAGCACGCCGATTTCGCGCGTACGCTCCGTCACCGACACCAGCATGATGTTCGCCAGTCCGACCCCGCCGATGGCCAGCGTTAGCGTCCCAATGAACCCCAACAGCAGCCGCAGGGCGAGGCTCATAATCTCGATCATCTTCATGTACTCGTTGAAGACGATCATGCGCACGGCCTGCTCGTCATTACCCGGAAACCCGTGCAGGCGCCCCATTGTGGCTCGCACCTGCCGTACCGATTGCTCGCGAAACACAGGGTTGGCCGGCGTCCACACAATATCGTCGGGGTACTTCAAGTCCGCAAACAGCGACGCCGTTTCGAACGGAATGAACGCGCATTGGTTATCGGGCTTGTTGTAATTGGCGATCTGCGCCTTTGTCTTCAGCACGCCGATTACCGTAAAGCGCAGGCCGCGCACACTGATATCGGCGCCCTCGGGCGGGACCTCGCCGAAGAGCTTCGCGGCCAACTCCGCACCGAGCACGGCTACGCGGCGCTTCTGCAGATCGTCCTCCGCGTCGAACCAGCGGCCCGTTTCCATGCTCATGTTGCGCACGCGCTGGTAGATGGGGCGGACGGCCCGCGTCATCGCGGTCTCCGAACGGTATTCGTGGGTCACTATGTAATCCCGCAGCATCATCTCGGGCGAGATGGCGGCAACAAGCGGGACGTTCTCGCGGATTTCGTCCACGTCCGCCAATTCCAGCCGGATCTGCCGGCCGGCCCGCTCGCCTCCGGCCTGCTGCGACGTTCTGCCGTCGAACATCAGCACAAGATCCTGGCCGATGGAACGGAATGCCGTCTCCAGCGCAACCTGGAAACCATCGCCGTAGCTATACAGGATCACGAAACACGCGACGCCCCAGGCGAGGCTCATCGTGGTCAGCAGGCTGCGCTGGCGATTAAATCGCAGAGCCTGGGCGGCTTCGTGAAGAATGGAGCCGATCCGCATCGCTTACCTCTCGTACCGCAGCGCGTCGGCCGGCGCCAGCGACGCCGCGCGCCAGGCCGGCCATGCGGCCGAAAGCACCGCCACCACGGTGAGAGCGGCGAAGGCGAGCGCGCTAGTGGCGCCGTTGACGGGAAGGCCGCCGAACATCTCCTGCTTCGGCAACTGGTTGACTGCCGCGGCGAGCCCCGAAGCCCCCAGCCAGCCCGCGAGCCCGCTGGCGAACGCCAGCAGCACGCCTTCGGCCAGGAAGTCTGCCAGTATGCGCCGCCGCGTCGCGCCGAGCGCTTTTCGCAGGCCGATCTCCCGCGTCCTCTCGGTCACCGAAACCAGCATGATGTTCATCACGCCAACGCCGCCCAGGGTGAGCGTCACTATGGCGATCACGCCCAGGAACGCCGTCATGGATGTGAAGATGCCGTCCACCAGTTCCGCGTTCTGAACCGTGTCGAAGGCGCTGACGGCGCCCGTGTCGAGGGGGTCGAACCCATGGTTGCGCGCCAGAACGCGAGTTACCTGCTCGCGCGCGGCTTTCCACTCCTTCACGGAAACCGGCACATAGATCAGGTCCGCGATTCTTCCCGCACGGAAGTTCGGATCCACGGGCGGGATATCGCGCGCCATGGCGGAATAGGGAACGTAGATTTTTTCGCTATCGAGCCCGTTGTAGCTGCTGCTTTGGTCCTTCGGCGGCATAAAGCCGACGATGCGATAAGGCAGACCGGCGATAGTGATCCGCGCGCCCGGCTCGGCGCGGCGTTCGCCGAAAAGCTGCTTGCGTACCGTATCTCCGATGACTGCCACACGCTCCCCCGCGTCGTTATCGGCGGCCACCAGGAACCGTCCGCGCGCCACGGGAATATTGCGGATTTCGGAATACTCCGGCTCCACGCCGTTCACTGTGAACACGCCGCTGTTATAGGAACTCACGGTGGGCGCCGAGCGCTGCAACTCCGCCACTACGCTCCGCACCAGATAACATTCGGCGCGGACGTCGCGCACGTCGTCGTAATCGAGTCGTACGTTACGCCCCGCGCGCCGGCCCCCTGGCTGTAACTCAGTGCGGCCGTTGAAAATGATCACAATATTTTCGCCAAGCTGCTTCAGGCGGTCGCGCTGCCCGATCTTGAACCCGTCGCCCATGGCGACGATGATCACAATCGAGGCGACTCCCCACGCGATTCCGGCCATGGTCAGCGCGCTACGCAGCTTATTGCGCAGCAGGTTGGAGACGACGCCGCTCAACAGTTCCTTCAGGTAGGCCATGGCGCGCCTTTACTGCAGGACGACCTGCTGTCCCTCGGAGAGGCCCTTCGTGATTTCAGTCCTGGAGCCGTTGCCGAGGCCCGTCGCCACGGCAACGCGGCGCTTGCCGCTCTCTAGCGTCGCATCCGGAACCTCGACCTCGGTGGTGCGGTCTTTCTTGTAGATGATGGCGCTCTCGGGGACCGCCACGACGCCCTTATGCTCTTCGAGGACGATTTCGGCATTGGCGGTCATGGTGGCCAGCAGCTTGCGGTCTTCGTTCGAGATCGAGACGCGAACTTCGAAGGTGGTGACGTTGTCCTTCTCCACGCCCATCGGCGAGATCTTGGTCACCTTCCCCAGAAACTCACGGCCCTTGTACGATTCCACGGTGGTGCGCGCGGGCTGGCCGATGTAGATCTTCCCGATATCGCTTTCATCCACCTTGCCCTTCACGTAGACTTCGCGCAGATCGCCGACGGTCATGATGAGCGTAGCGGCGGACCCGAGCGTGAGGATGGAGCTGACGGCATCGCCCACTTCGCGGTCGCGCGACAGCACCACGCCATCAATCGGCGCGAAGATGGTCGCGTTCCGCAGATCTTCCCTGGTTTGCTCCAGCGCCGCGCCCGCCTGTTCCACCTGCGCCTGCGCCCTCGCAATAGCGGCCTTGGTGACGCCCAGGCTCACTTCCGCCTGGCGCTGCTTGTTCAGAGCCAGTTGATAGTTCTTGTCCACCTCATCGCGGGTGTTCATGGCGATGAGCTTGTCATCGTACATCTGGTGGGCGCGTTCGGAATCGCGCTTCAGGAAGGGCAGATCCGGGCCGGCGGCTTCAACCGTATTTCGTTCGTAATCGGCCTGAGCGCTCTTGAGCGAGGCTTCAGCCATGGCGAGCGCCGCATCAGCCTGACGGACGCGTGGAAGCAGATCGTTCTGGTCCAGTTCGCAGATCACCTGCCCCTGGTGGACCACGTCGCCCACGTTCACCGGGAGGGTCCGGACGATGCCGCTGGCCTTGGACTTGATCTCAACCTTGGTAGTCGGCTCAATCTTCCCGGTGGCGACGACGGAGCGGACCAGGTTGGTCCGTTCCGCGCGGGCCAGTTTTTCGGCGTCGATCTTGGCCGGTGTCCGGCTGATGGCGCGCAGCGAAAACAGTGCGACCCCGACGACTAGGGCCAGCACCCCCGCCAGCACCCACTTCCAAGACCGCTTCTTGCCGTTGGCCATGCGACTGCTCCCTTCTATGGACTCCTACGATAGACGCGCGGAATTTGTTCCGGTGAGGCCACGGAAAACCATCGGGCTGGGCCCAAGAATAGGCGCCGCCATGATTGTAGCGCTTGCTACAGCGATCAAGGGCCGGAGCTGAGTTCAGCGCGGGGGCAGTTCACCCGCAATGGAGTATTCTGGAACAGCATGTCGGAGAAACAGGTGGGAACGGTTTGCGTCTACTGCGCTTCGAGCGAGCGGTCGCCGGCGGTGTATCTGGAGGCGGCGGCGAGGCTCGGGAAGCACTTGGCCACCGCGGGATTGGGGATCGTATACGGCGGCAGTTCGCTGGGCTCGATGGGGCGCATGGCAGCGGCGGCGCTCGAAGCCGGAGGGCGCGTGACCGGCGTCATCCCCAAGTTCATGGACGAGCTGGAGTGGGGCAACAAGAACCTGAGCGAACTGCGCATCGTGGAAGACATGCACGAGCGCAAACGGCTGATGCTGGAACTCTCGGATGCGGTGGTCGCGCTGCCGGGCGGATGCGGGACGCTCGAAGAACTATTCGAGGCGATTACGTGGAAGAGGCTGGGGCTCTTCTTCGGACCCGTGGTGCTGGTGAATGTGAACCGCTTCTTCGACCCGTGCCTGGAACTTCTAGCGAATACCGTCAGCCAGGGCTTCATGGACGAGCGGCACGCCGCCATGTGGTCGGTAGCGGACGAGCCCGAATCCGTAGCGGCCGCAATCGAGGCTGCGCCGAAGTGGCCGCGCACGGCGCGGTCGTTTGCGGCGGTGCGCTGAGCAACGGCCCGGCGGGTCACTCGTCGTCGAAGTCCGGCAGATTCTGAACCTCTGTATCGGACGCAGCGACTGCGGGGATGGGGGCCGCTCGCCAGCGTTTCAGCAACCAGACCACCAGGAACACTCCCAGGATCACGAGAAGCCACGGGAAGAAGGGCATCCATCCCCGCGGCACTGTCCGGGGATTCACAAGCACTTCGTTGCCATAAAGGGCGGTGTAGGTCTTCAGGATTTCCTGATCTGACTTTCCTTGCGCCACCCACTTGACGATTTCGAGCCGCATCTTGAGTGCGATCTCGCTCTGATGAATCGCGACGGATTCCTCATAACAGCAGGGCGCCAGAACCGCATGTTCCAAGCGGTCTACCCTCGCCTGCCGCTGTTCCGCCGTCTGGGCAGGCGCCAGGAACGGCAACAAAAGCACGCAGAGTACCTGTACGGATTTTGCGATCATTGTTTTGCGCGATATACGTCTCGACTCGCCCGTGCGCCTGCGCGTCAGCGGCAGGAAAGTGAGGCCAATCGATAGTGTTCTTGTCATGACATTAGCGCGTTGAAGAGGTAGCCCACGCTGATGATGCCCGCCGTCATCACGGCAATGAAGACTGCCAAGAGTTGCGGGCGAAGCACCTTGCGCAGAATCACCATTTCGGGCAGCGAGAGCGCGGTCACCGCCATGGTGAAAGAGAGAACCGTACCGAGAGGCAGCCCTTTGCCGACCAGCGCTTCGGTAATGGGCAGCACTCCGGCGATATTGGCGTACAGTGGAACGCCGATGATTACGGCGATCGGAACCGCAAACGGATTTTGCGGCCCGGCCCAACGCACAATCAAATCCTGCGGCGCGTAGCCGTGGATTCCCGCGCCGATAGCGATGCCACCCACTATGTAGGGCCAGACTGAGCCGAAGATCGCGCGTGACGACCGCCATCCTTCGCGAAGCCTCTCGCCGAACGGCATCGCCGCGGAGCCATTCTCCATCGAGCCGGCCTGGATCTCCCAAATGAATGGCTCCACCCACTTCTCCAGACGCAGCAGACCGATTACGATGCCGCCCAGTATGGCGAGCGCGACGCCGAAAGCGACGTAAATCGCCGTCACCTTGAAGCCGAAAAGCCCCCACAGCAGAGCCATGGCTACTTCATTTACCATCGGGGCCGCGATCAAGTAGGAGAACGTCACGCCGAGCGGCACTCCGCCTTTGAGAAAGCCGATGAACAGCGGAACGGCGGAGCAACTGCAAAAGGGCGTGAAGATGCCAATCGCCGAGCCCAAGATGTTCCCCAGGAAGGTCCGCTTTCCGCCCAGCAACCGGCGGACATTCTCCGGTTGGAGCCAGGTCTGGAGCGTTCCCACCGCGAAGCTGATGAACAGCAGCAGCAGCATCACCTTCGGCACGTCGAAGAAGAAGAACTGCAGGCTGGCGCCGAGACGCGAGTCCAGTGAGAGGCCGCAGACCGCGGTTACGATCCAGCGCGCCAGCCAGTCGAAGAAAACGAAGGGGCTCATTACTTAGTCCAGTTATCAGGCGGTTACTCGTCGGAGCGGTTTGCGCATGTTCACGCTTGTGCGCGCGGGGACTCCTCCTGGAGCAGCGCCCGAAGACGAGTGGCGGCCTCGGCAACCCGTTCCGCGGTCACGGGCGTTTTGCCTTTTTCCCAGCCGAGATCCGTCACCCGGAAATGGACAAAGTCGTTGAAGCCATTCTTCTGCATGGTCTTCTTGGCGCAATCGCTGTCGCAGCCATCCACCACCAGCATGCGGTTGGCGGCCTGCGAGTTGACGACAATCAGTTCCACATCGCCGGCAATGCCGGCCAGGCAGAACATCTTGGCTTCCTTTGCCTTATGCAGTTGGCGCACGGCGAGATCGGCGATTTCCGCCGTGTCGGCGGCTCCGGAACAGCAGAACATCAGGTCCGGACCGCCGTCGCATCCACACTTGGGTCGGATATTCATGATTGAGGTTCCTTTCTTTATGAGCTGATCGAAGTGGTAAGAATCGTCTGGATTTCGGCCGGGGTCGCCACTCTGCCGACAAGTTTCACCTTCCCGTCGATGGCGAGGGCGGGCGTGGCCATCACGCCGAATCGCATGATGTCTTTGATGTCGGTGACCTTTTCCAGTTGGTAGTCGAGTCCGAGGCTGCGGGCAGCCGTTTCGGCGTGTTCCGTCAACTGCTTGCACTTGGCGCATCCCGTGCCGAGGATCTGAATCCTCATCTGGTTTTCGTTCCGCTAATGTTCGCCATAGCCATCTGCTCGCGGGCGGATTGCTCAATCACTTCGCCTACGCAGTCGAAGAATCGGAGCACGCAGGGCATCTTAAGCCGGTAATAGACTTGCATCCCGCGCTTTTCGTCCGCCACCACCCCGGCTGACTTTAGTACCGACAGGTGCTTGCTCACCGTGGACATGTCCGAACCGACCATCGCCGTTAGTTCGCAAACACAGCGCTCTCCGTGAGAGAGTTGATCGACCATGAACAACCGGGAGGGGTGCGCGAGGGCCTTAAGTATGCGGGCACGGGCCTCAAATCGGGCTTGGGTCTTGGCATCCATCACCAACACATGAGCAACTATTTGGCCAAAGCGCCAAACGGAATCGCGGCCTTGTTTTGGGCCGCTTGAGGGATGTCCGGCCGACAGAAGGGCTTGGCGATTGTGCCAAATGCCCCAGGAGTCTGGCTCAGTTCCCCCAAATGGCCCCAGGCCACGTCCCGCATCGACGGCGGCTTGACGGCAAGCTGGCGCCGTGGTATCGTCAATCGTCGAATGGCTATAAAACGTACAGCGAAGCCGGACCCCCTGTGCTGCCCGCCAACCGAGCCGCAACCGCGCAGCCTTCAGGGCCTTGAGGGGCCTGACGCCGATGAGGAACTGGCAAGATTGGCCAAGGCGCTCGGCCATCCAATTCGCGTTCGCATTCTTAGGATGCTGTCTCTGAAGGAGGCTCGCGTGTGCAGCCAGATTGTCGATGAGCTGCCCATCGCCCAATCGACTGTTTCCGAACACCTCAGAATTCTGAAGGATGCTGGATTGGTACGCAGCAGTCAGGACGGGCCGCGGGTTGGCTATTGCATCAATTACGATACGCTGCGGAAGTTGAAGGCTCTGGTGGCAATCATTTGAGAATTCTTCGCACTACCATATCGCCGTTCGACGAATTGGAAACATTTAGGTAGAGGCTGACCATGGACACTCCAACAAGCCCGCGGCTATCGTTTCTTGACCGGTATCTTACGCTCTGGATCTTCGCTGCCATGGCGGCTGGGGTCGGACTCGGCTACCTCGTACCCGGCGTAGTGCCGTTTCTCGACCGTTTCAGCGTCGGCACAACGTCGGTCCCCATCGCGGTTGGGCTGATCCTGATGATGTATCCGCCGCTGGCGAAGGTGAAGTACGAGGAGATGGGGCGTGTCTTCCAGCACCGTCGCGTCCTGATCCTCTCGCTCGTACAGAACTGGGTGGTCGGACCGATCCTGATGTTCGCGCTCGCAGTGCTCTTCCTGCGCGACAAACCCGAGTACATGACCGGCCTCATTCTGATTGGCCTAGCCCGCTGCATCGCCATGGTCATCGTGTGGAACGACCTGGCGCACGGCGACCGCGAGTATGCCGCCGGCCTGGTCGCGTTCAACTCGATCTTCCAGGTGCTGTTCTTCTCTGTTTACTCGTACCTCTTTCTGGCCGCCGTTCCACGCTGGTTGGGTCTCAGGGCGGTGGAGGTCGACATTTCCATGGCGGCAATTGCGCAGAGCGTCTTCATCTATCTGGGCATCCCATTCCTGGCGGGCATGCTGACGCGCTTCGCGCTGAAGAAAGCCCGCGGCCGCGAATGGTACGAGAAGAAGTTCATCCCTAAGATCAGCCCGATCACCTTGATCGCATTGCTATTCACGATTGTGGTGATGTTCTCCCTCAAGGGCGAGATGATCGTGCAGTTGCCCTTCGACGTGGTTCGGGTCGCTATCCCGCTCACCATTTACTTCGTGGTGATGTTCTTCGCATCGTTCTGGATGAGCAAGAAGGTCGGCGCGAACTATGCCGAGGCCACGACGCTCTCGTTCACGGCATCGTCTAATAATTTCGAACTGGCCATCGCCGTCGCAATTGCTACGTTCGGCATTCACCACGGCGCGGCATTCGCGGCCGTGATCGGCCCGCTGGTGGAAGTGCCGGTGCTCATTTCACTCGTGAACGTCGCCCTGTGGATCAACCGGAAGTGGTTCGGCGGAGTATTTGACAGCATCGAAACTTGCCGCACTTAGGCGTCCCGCGCTTAATGCGACGTATGGCTAGGCAGGCTATGAACTTGTTGAAAGACTCTCTTCTCATCGGAGGCCGCAGGCGAAACCGCCTGCGCCACCTCGCATACTCAAGCGTTTGCGCGGCCAGGTGGGGCAGGCGGTTTCGCCTGCCAAGGCTTTCTCGCCAAGCTCCGGAGGTATAACGGCATGAAACGGATACTAGTTCTCTGCACCGGAAATTCGGCCCGCAGTCAGATGGGCGACGGGCTCTTCCGCCACGAAAGCGGAGGCGAATA
>CAIYHG010000089.1 GCA_903925975.1 uncultured Acidobacteriia bacterium
GAGCTACAACGGCAAAATCAAAAACCGCCCGCCTCAGGGGAGCCGAACCGGCGACCTTCCGATCACGGACGCTCTACCAACTGAGCTACAACGGCAAAATCAAAAACCGCCCGCCTCAGGGGAGCCGAACCGGCGACCTTCCGATCACGGACGCTCTACCAACTGAGCTACAACGGCTTACCTTTACAGTCTACGAAACTCTGGCCCAGTTCACGAAACTCTGGCGAGCTCGAAAACTGGTGGACGGGGGAGGATTCGAACCTCCGTAGCTCCAAGGAGCGACAGGTTTACAGCCTGTTGCCATTAACCGCTCGGCCACCCGTCCAGACCATTAGCCCGCAATGATCCCACCAAGGCGAGACTCTCATTTACGGGAAACTATGATGATACAAGGTTCCGGCGGCTCGCCGCAACTCTGTTTCCGCATCTGGCGGGAGGCGGCTCGAAAAACCTTGTTTTTGCGGGGGTAGGCGTGGCATGGGAGCTTCGGGACCCGTTCGGGTTTGGCCGGTTTGGCGCTCTGCCTGTAATTCCTCCGGATTCGCGATAGGGAGGCCATGAGCCTGACGGCTCAAAGCCGCGATGAATCGCGGCTCTGCAGGCCGAGGGCCTGCGCCACCAAACCGGGAGCTTCGCGGCCTGTTCGGGCTTGGCCGGACGAGGGCGTCCGCCCCACTGGTTACCGCGGGCGCCCCGGCGGGGTGGGGATGGCCGGGATCAGGTCGGGCGCGCGGCCTACCGTGCCCTGGCGGGCGTCGTCCAGGCGCACGCCGTACTCATCCAGGATGTTCCCTAGCGTGCTCTGCATGTTCAGGCGCGAGTGGATGTAGGAATTCAGAGCAGTGGATTCGCTGAGTTCGCGCGCCACGGTGGTCTGCTGCACAATCACGACGTCCAGAATGGTGGCCGTGCCCAGTTCATATTTGCGGCGGGTGCCCTTCTGGATCTCTTCCTGCAGGCGGCGCGCCTCCACGGCGCTCTGCCAGGCGGCGTGCGCCTGGGTGAGCGCGGTGCGGTTATTGATCACGGAGACGCGGATGCCGTTTTCGAGCGCGTGGTTCTGAATCTGCGCCTGGCGGTATTGCAGTTCCTGGCCGATCAGATCCGCCTGCGCGGAGCGGTTGCGGATGGGCACGCTGAGCGAGAAGCTGGCGCTGTAGCTGGGGAATTTCCGGCTAAACACCTGGTTGAGCGCCGTGCCGTAGCCGCCCAGGAAAAAGGAGTTCACCTTGGCGGGGTCGTGCGGAACGGTCACCAAATTCCCGTTCACGGTTGTCACCAGCGGAATGTCGTTGATCTGGCCGGCCTGGCCCGCGTTGCTGGCCGAAAGGGTCACGGAGAGCGTGGGCAGCAGGGCGTCCTTCGTGCCGAGCATGCTGATGGTGGTGTTCTCCAGGCCGATCCGGTTCTGTTCCACGTCGGGGCGCGAGCGGAGCGCGGCGGCAATCGAATCCTGAACCGGCTCGACGGGCGCCTGCGCCGGCATTTCGAAATGGTCGGTGGGCACGAGGCGCGCCGAAACGATGCTCATGTTCGCCACGCCATTGCGCGTGAGAACGCTCTTGAGGATGGTTTCCTGCTGCAGCACGGTGGATTCGGCGTTGCGCACGTCCTGCTCGGCGGCCTTCATTTCGGCCTCGGCCTGAATGATATCGATGGGAGCGATGGCGCCCAGTTCGGCGCGGCGCTTGTTGTCCTCGTAGAGTTGCGTGTTCAGGGCCAGGGCCTGCTGGCGAACGCGGAGCATTTCGTTGTAGGTCACCAGATCCCAGTAGAGGCTCACCACGTTCGACACCGTAGCCATCACCTGCTGCTTGAAGGCGAGGTCGGAAACGCGCATTTGGTTCTTCGCCACGCGGATCACGCGGTTATTGATCGAGGGCCGGAAGCCTTTGAGCAGGTTCTGCTGGATCTGCACGGACATGGTGGCGCTGGTGGTGGGGTTGAAGTCGTTCTGCGGGGCATTCTGCCAATAGCCGAAGGTATTGTTCATGTACAGCGTGGCTGTGGTGCCCGTGAGGAAGCCCTTCTGAAGACCGTAGGCCCAACCCTTCTGCGATGTGACCAGGTAGCTTGTGCCGGAAGCAAATGAACTGGTGAGCGGCGTGGTCTGGTGCGAGAAGTTCCCTGAGCTAAAGAGTACCGGATCGAGGTTCGGAATCGGGGAGCCCGCCAGTTGCACGTTCAAGCCGCTGAGCACGCCGGATTGGCTGCTGGACGAAGTGTTGGATGCGCCCGCCCCGAAGCCTCCCGAGCCGGCCAGCACGCCGCTCGAAGCCGAAGACGGCCCTTGCGCCACGGTGCTCGAAACGTTGGTGAGCAACTGGCCCGCGCTTGCGCGCAGCATGTTGGCCTCGGCCTGCGGCAGATTGAAGCGGGCGTTCTCGATATCGAGATTATTCTCAAGAGCGAGGGCGATGGCGTCGCGCAGAGAGAGATAGACGTTGCCGGCGCGCATGAGGTGATCCATCCGGTCCGAATCGGCCCAGCTCACGGCCTTGACGGGCTTGGGCAAATAGTTCCGCGTGAACCAGCCGGTGAAACCGGAACTGCCGGCCCCGACGAACTGCGGAGCAGGCGCGGACGTCTGCCCGGCGGGCGTTTGCGCGAACCCGTTAGCGGCGAAACCGGCGCACAGCGCGGCGATCAGTATGGCTCTGACAATGTACATATAGCGGTGGTCCTCAAAAAGGCTATTATCGCGGTTATTTGGGGCCAGAGGTACCCCGCGAGCGTTGCCCTCTTCTGATTACGCAGAATTCGGGGCCCCGGTTCGCGCTATTTACGCCCGGTCCCCATATTCGAGGACGCCCGCCGGATGGGTGGATTAGCCCGAACCCGTGGAACCCGGGCCGGCGGTAGAGTAGTCCATAGGAATATGCGCTGGCGCTGGATTCTGATATTCTTCCTGGCTTTCGCGGCCTGGGCGGCGAACGTGCGGCTGTATATGGCAGACGGCGGCTATCAGTTGGTGCGCGAATACCAGGCGCTCCCGGACCGGGTGCGGTTCTACAGCGTGGAACGCAGCGAGTGGGAGGAAATGCCGCTCGACCTGGTGGACCTGAAGCGCACGGAGGCCGAAGCCTCCCAGCGCCAGACCGATTTAGAGAAGAGCGCCAAGGTGCTGGAGGAAGAGGAAAAGGCCGAGCGCGACCTCAAGAACGAAGTTTCGCGCATCCCCCAGGACCCCGGCGTGTACTGGGTGGAGGGCGGCCAGACCAAAGTCCTGAAGCAGGGCGAATCCACCATGCGGACGAGCAAAGGGCGCTCCATACTGAGGCGCCTTACCCCGATTCCTGTGGTAAGCGGCAAAGGGACCGTGGAGCTCGATGGCGCACATTCGGCCAGCGTGTTCACTGACCCGAAGCAGGAATTCTATTTTCAGCTCTCCCAGCCTGAGCGCTTCGGCATTTTCAAAGTGACGCCCAAGGGCGCCGTGCGCATCGTGGAGAACGTGACCATCATGCCGGTATCGAACCAGGTGGTTGAGGAACCGGAACAGATACCCACGTTGCAGCGCGAACTGGCGGAAGGTCTATATAAGATATGGCCGCGCGACCCGCTGCCGCCGGGGGAGTACGCGCTGGTGCAGTTCACGGCGGGGCAACTGAACATGCAGATCTGGGATTTCGCTGTCAGGAAGCCGTAGGTGGGGCGGTTTAGAGTGGCCTTCTCTTGACGCGGAGCCGCAGAGACGCGGAGAAAACGCAGAGAAGCACTGCGTTATGAAAGTCAAAACCTGAGAGCGCGGAGGCGGCGAAGATTTCGCGCTTCGGGGCGGGCCTGGGCGTGGGGGACGATTATGGCTGGGGGAACCGGCGGCTGCTGGTTACTGCGGCATGTTGTAGGCGAAATTTAGCTGGAGCTTGATTAGGTCTCCGGCGAACTCGCGCGGCAATTGGGGGAATGGGACAGAACCGCTGATGGCGGCCACGGCGGCGCGGTCTAGAGCGCTGACGCCGGAAGACGAGGCAATCACCAGTTTCGGGACTCCGCCGCCGCGGTCAATCGAAAACTGAATCGCCACTTTGCCGCTGCGGCCCATGCGGGCGCTTTCGGGCCACACGGCCATCCAATAACGTTTCACCGCGAACAGGATCTGGGAGATGTAGGGCCGGAAGTCCACCCCCATCGGGTCGCTGAGCAGCTCCATGCTGTTGGGCTGGACGCCGGGAGCGGCGGGGATACTAATGGCCTCATTGATTCCGCCCGACCTCACCGCGCCCCTGATGGCATCGGCCGCGGTCGCCCGGGGAAGCGGCAGGCCTTTACCGGGTTCGATAGTGGGGGTGGCGGTCGGGTTCTCGAATGGCGTCGAGGGGCGTTCGATGGGCTGTATTTGGGGCTGCGGCAGCGCGGGGGCATCCGTGCGGGCTGCCGCTTGCAGTTTCGGCGGTTCGGGGATGGTTGGCGCGGGCGGCACGGGCGCCGGCCGGAATTCGGGAAGGCCGGCGGGCAATCGAATTTCCGGCCGGGGCATGCTGGCCGATGCGCTGAATTCCTTGTTGAGCTTGCCCTTGTTTGGCGCGGTTTGGGTGAGATGTTCGGGAGGGGCAATCAGGGGAGTAATGCGCCCGAAGAACTGGCGCGGCTCCATAACCCCTTTTGGAATCAAAGCCAATCCGCAGATCGCGGCTATGTGAACGAGGATGGACAGGGCCCCGGATTTCCGGCTGCGCCGGCTCTCACTCGGGTCGCCCCATATCGTCAGCAGGTTAATCTCGGCGCCTTCGGGACGCCCGGCTACGGTTTCCATCCAGCTTCCATCGTTTGGGCGACCAGTTCGGAGTGCTCCTTGATTTTATCCACTATGGATAAAGCCGCCTCTAATGTATGACGCGCGCGCGCGGCAGAAGTTTTCGACGGAATACGGCTTTCGACGGCGTCCAGAAACGCATCGAGCTGCAACTTCAGGGGCTCGGCCTTCGAAACGGGCGGCTGTTCGAAGGTGATCTTCCGCCCCTCCCCCACGGAAACGATGGCCAGGTCTCTACGGCCGTAATCGACGGAGATGTACTGGCTGGGCTGGAACACGCGGAGTTTACGAACCTTCTCGGTGGAGACGCGGCTAGCCGTGAGATTGGCGACGCACCCATTGGGAAACTGGAGCCGCACGTTAGCGATATCCACCTTGTTCGAGAGCACGGAGATTCCCGCGGCACGGACTTCCGAGGGCGGGTCTTTCGTGAGCGCGAGGACGATATCCACGTCATGAATCATCAGGTCGAGCACCACGTCCACATCGAGGCTGCGAGGGCTGAACACGCTCAAGCGGTGGATTTCAAAGAAGAGCGGCAGCGTGATGCGCTTTTCCAGCTCCATCACGGCCGGGTTGAAGCGTTCAAGGTGCCCTACTTGCGCGATGCGCCCGCGCCGCTCGGCGGCTTCCACGATGCGGTCGGCCGCGGGCAGGCTGTGCGCGATTGGCTTTTCGATCAGCACGTCCACGCCGTGCTCCAAGAGGTAGCAGCCGATCTCCTCGTGCAGGGTGGTGGGCGCGGCCACTACGGCGGCTTCCACCATTCCCGGCAGGTCCCTGTAGTCGGCCAGCGCCCGCGCGCCGGATGCTGCCGCCGCCTCGCCGGCGCGCCCGGCGTCAGTATCCACTACCGCGGCCAGTTCGGCCCGCTCCGATTCATGAATGACGCGGCAGTGGTTCCTGCCGAACTGCCCCGCGCCGACTACCGCCAGCTTATGTTTAGTCATCGAATTGAGTTACCGCCGCGCGGGAGCCCCGGAAGAAAGCCGGTATGAATGCCGGCTCTCGAAGCTGAGGCTTGCGCCACAAAGTTCAAGACTTTCCTCTCCCACACAACCACACACGTTCAGACCCCCATAATCGCGATGCGGGCTTCGTTGGCGGCTTCGATCATGCGCTCCCGGTCTAGCATCAGCGTGCGTCCGGCTTCCACGGCCAGCGCCGTGGTTCCGGTTTCGCGCATCACCGGGATGGTGTCGTAGCCTACCACGGGAACGTCGAAGAGCAGATGCTCGCGCCGGCGCGCGGCTTTCACCAAAGTCAGCGGCTTGCCGTTCACCAGGCTGGCGGCGCGGCGCAGCATCGCGTCAGTACCTTCCATGGCTTCGAGCGCCACGCAGGCCCGCTCGCAGATGGCCACGCTCTGGCCCAGATCGAACCCGGCCAGCGCATCGGCCACCCGCCGTCCGTACTCGATATCGCGCGTCTCCTCGCTCGAAGGCTTGCGGCGCGTCATCGAGCCCGCGGAGGCAACCAGCGGCGTCAGAAGCTCGGTGGAATTCCGCAGCCGGATTCCTTCGTCGGCCAGGATGCGAACTACGCCGCCGATCAGGCCATCGGTGTTCTTCGATGGCAGGCTCGCCAGAAGTTTGATGAGGCGCCAGTCGGGACGGATGGAAGAGAAGATCTTGGCGTGCTTCACCTGCCCCGCCATTACGACCTCTGTGATGCCTTCCGACTTCAGAATGTCGATCAGCTTGCTCAACTGGCCGAGCGAAACCCAATGGCAGCGCGGGACGAGGGCTTCCACTTCGCGCGAAGCTTCCTCCTCGATGGCGATCACGGTGACGTCGTGCCCCAACTGCCGCGCGCTTTCGAGCGCCAGCAGCGGGAAGCGGCCATTTCCGGCGATGAGGCCGTAGCGCATTACTTTACGAAGCCGCGCTCCGAGGAGCGGATGAACTCGATCAGCTCTTCCAGTTCCGCGCACGGCGGCACTTCGGCGCGGATGCGTTCAATTGCCTGCGACGTGTTGAGCTGGGCGCGCGTGAGCAGGCGAAACGCGGTTTGCAGCGATTCGATCGAGGGCTTGCCGAACCCGCGCCGTTCCAGCCCAATCGCATTGGCGCCGAACACGGCGAGTTCCGGCTTGTTGCTGGTGAGCGAGTAGGGCAGCACGTTCTGCTTCACCACGCTGTATGGCCCCACGAATGCGTGGCGGCCGATGCGGCAGAACTGGTGCACGCCGCTGAAGGGGCTGACATCGGCCCAATCGTCCACCGTCACATGCCCGGCCAGACCCACGCTGTTGCCGATGATCACGTGGTTCCCCAGGCGGCAATCGTGAGCCACGTGGGTATAGGCCATCAGCAGATTGTCGTCCCCGATGCTGGTGATCATGCCGCCGCCCTCGGTACCGCGGTGGATTGAGACGAACTCGCGGATATTGTTGCGGTTTCCGATTACCGTTTCCGCGCGCTCGCCGTGGTACTTCTTATCCTGCGGCGTTACGCCGACGGTGCAGTAGGGATAGAAAACGTTATCGGCGCCGATGCGCGTGGGGCCTTCCACGTAGACATGCGCCAGAAGGCGCGTGCCCGCGCCGATTTCGACGCCGGCGCCGACGATCGAGTAAGGGCCGATCTCCGCGCCCTGGTCGACGCGCGCCGCCGGGTCCACGATTGCCGTGGCGTGTATGGGCATCGCTTACGCTTGCGGTTCCGCTTCCCGCGGCTTTTCCACCTTATCCGCGAGCTTGCACATCACTTCGACTTCGGCCACCACCTGGCCATCCACGGTCGCGCGTCCGGCGATCTTGGCGACGCTCGACTTGCGCTTGACGATCCGCATCTCCATGCGCAGTTGATCGCCCGGCACCACCGGTTTCCGGAAACGAGCGTTCTCAATCGCCGCCAGCAGGACCAGCTTGTTCTCGCGGTCGGGCATGCTCTGCAAGACGAGAACGCCGGCAGTCTGCGCCATCGCTTCCACAATCAGCACGCCGGGCATCACCGGGAACTCCGGGAAGTGCCCGACGAAGAACGGCTCGTTCAGGGTGACGTTCTTGATTCCGACCACGCTATCGGGCCCCATTTCGATGATCCGGTCGACCAGCAAAAACGGGTAGCGATGCGGCAAAATCGCGCGTATCTCGTTGATATCCAATATGGGCATGGAACTGGTTATTATAACAGCCGGCAATGCGGCGCTTCGAAAGGGCGTGTCAGAATGAAGGTTCATGCAGACACGCCTGTATTGCGCCATGGGAGCCTTCGCCGTGCTGGCCACCTTGGCCTGGTTTACGCTCGACGGCGTGTTTCGAGCCGGGGTTTGTGTCTTCCTCGCCGGCATGGCCGCCAAGACCCTGATCGCCTATAAGGCGCGTTGGTAGCTCCGTGTTCCGCTCTGGAGCACGCACGTGTTCCATTCTGAAACGCGTTTCATTTTGAAACGCCCGCCTAAGCCCAAATACCTTGATAAATAAGACCTTAGGACCCTAAAGTCTTGGCCATAAGGCTGCATTTCCAGTAGCCGTCCCGCCAGGGGACGGAGGAACAGAGATGCTAGCCGGAAACGCAATCGCCCACGAGAGCGCGGATTGGCGCGAGACTCGCGACCAGATCGTGATTGAAAACCTCACGCTGGTGAGGGCCATCGCCATACGCGTACACGAGAATCTGCCCGTGCACGTGGATCTTGACGACCTGATCCATTCCGGCGTTCTGGGATTGTTCGACGCCGTGGAGCGATACGACGAATCTAAGAACGTCTCGTTTCAGAACTACGCCAAGCACCGGATCAAGGGCGCTATTCTCGACGGACTCCGGCAGCAGGACTGGGCCTCGCGGGATTTGCGGAAGCGGCAGAAGCAGGCCGACGCGATCGGCCGCGAACTTTCGACCAAGCTGGGCCGCCTCCCTACCGAGAGCGAAGTGGCCGAGGAGATGGGCCTGAGCCTGGACCGGTGGCGGCGCATCGCGACCGAAATACGCACGCTTGGTCCGGCGCCCGTCGCTCCGCCGCGGGACGGCGAGCCCGAGCGTTCGTTCACCGACGATCTGCCGGCGGCGCCGGACTCGCGGCCTGACCTGATCTGCGAGCAGCGCCAGTTGCGCTCCAAGCTGGAGCGCGCCATCGATACGCTTCCCAAGCGCTACCAGAAGGTGGTGATTCTGTACTACACGAACGAGATGACGATGAAGGAAATCGGAGACATCCTCGGCGTGAATGAAAGCCGCGTTTCGCAGATCCACAAAACGGCCCTGCGAAAGATGGCGGTAGCTCTGGAATCCGAAGGCATACGTTCGGTGGAGGCGCTGTAGGGCACTGGCGTTGAAATTCGCCCAAGAATCAGCTTCCGTTGTGGGGCGGCCAATCCTGGCCGCAGCCGCCTTTCAGGCGGCGGGAGCTGCTGGACAGCAGCTCCGCAGGCAAGATTGCCCAATGCCACTTAAATAAGAGGCAAGCTATTGATTCTGCTGCACACGGCTCGGTTCTCACGAAGAATGCCGCCCCCGATCTGCGC
>CAIYHG010000090.1 GCA_903925975.1 uncultured Acidobacteriia bacterium
CGAACCACCCATTGAGAGAGGAGTTTACGACTGATACCGACCCCATCTCGTCCCATTTGTTCGGCAATGCGATACAGAGTGTGATCGTCGGCTCGCTCCTGCCCGCCGCGTCGCCCGTAATGGTCGCAATGGGCCGCCTCCACATCTGGGACAAACTGCAACATTTCAGCTCTTACCTGGCGTTGTCATTCCTGCCGGTGATCGGATTCCGGGATAGACGCCGAGGAATCATAGCAGGCCTTTCGATGTTCGTCCTCGGAACTCTCCTCGAAGCCGGTCAACACTTCTCGCCTGGCCGCGCTGTGGAATTCGGCGACGTGATTGCCAACGGCGCGGGCGTCAGTTGCGGCGCACTGCTGGGCCTGCCGATCCGCACATTGATCGCCATCCTTTGAGCCGCGCGCAATTCCCTCCCGCGCCGCCTCGCCTCGCCTCACCGGCAATCTGAAACCCACGTTGTGACCCGTCGGGCCGGAGGTGTCTCTGATCACCCCACCTTCACCGGGATGAACAGGGCAGGATTCTTCTTCGCCATGTCCACCACGTGCGCGTAGCGCGCGGTCATGCGCGGATCGGCGTGACCCAGAAAGTCCTGCACCGCGCGCAAGTCGCCCGTGTGCAGGTAGCCCAGGGTGCCTGCCGTGTGCCGCAGGGCGTGATTCGAGATGCCTGGCCGCTTCAATCCCGCCAGGCGAAGACATTGGGCCGTGCATGAGCGGACATGGGGGCGGCCCAAACGGTGCGGGCGGTGGCCCACCGTGCTGAACAGCGGCGTTCCCCCGGTGTCGCGCCGAATGGGTCCACGCAACGTCAAGTACTCGCGCACGCTCGCCGCCATGTCCGGGCGCAAATAGGCGATGCGGTCCTTCGTCTTGCCGCGAACCAGCAGCACCAGGTGCTCGCCCTTCTCGGTGAGGTCCTCGACATTGGCGCGCTCTACTTCGATGGTGCGCAGCGCTTGGAGCGCCATCATCCCGACCATGAGCTGATTGCGCATGCGGCGCAGTTTGTCCCATCCGGTCGCGGCCTCGGGATCGGGAATCGCGGAGAGCAGTTTGGACAACTCCTCCTCGGAGAGGTATTGGAAATCCTCGGTGGCGTGACGTACGCGCGGGCCCTTCACGCCGGCCGCCGGATTGTCGAGGCGCAGACCGGCGTTGCGCGCCGCGTCGTAGAAGCGCCGTACGATCATCAGTTTCCAGCGGATGGTGACGGGGTTGTAGTTGGCCTCGATGAGCGCCTGCCGATAGCGCTTGATGTGCGCAGTGGTGATCGTAGCCGGGTCGAAACCCTGTTCGGCGCACCAGGCCACCCAGTAATCGACCTCATTGAGGTAGTGCTCGATGGTGTCCAGGGAGGCGTCGCCGCTGGCAACATCCACGCGAAGGAACTCGGCGAAGGCGGCCTCCATGGCACCGGGCACCAGCACACGGCGACAAGGCACGACGGAAGTCAACTGCGGATTCCTCATGATGCGGAGCCTCTCAGTTTCGCCGGGATGAACAGCGCCGGGTTCTTCGTCGCCATGTCCACCACGTGCGCGTACTTGGCCGTCATGCGCGGGTCGGCGTGGCCCATAAAGTCCTGCACCGCCCGCAAGTCGCCGGTGTGCAAGTATCCCAAGGTGCCCGCCGTGTGGCGTAGCGCATGGTTGGAGATGCCAGGCTGCTTCAGGCCGGCTGCCCGCAAGTACTTGTCCGTCTGCACGCGGATATGGCGGCGGCTCAAACGCTTGCCACCCCTGTGATTGCCCACGGCGGAAAACAACGGCGTTCCGGCCCCGTCAGGTTCGACCTTCCCGCGGAGGGCCAAGTACTCTTTCAACCGTCTGGCCATGTCCGGCCGCAAGTAGGCGATCCGGTCGCGCGTCTTGCCCCGAACCAGTAGCACCAGGTGCTCGCCCCGCTCGGTGAGATCCTCGGCGTTGGCGCGGTGCACCTCGATGGTCCGCAGCGCCTGTAGCGCCATCATGCTGACCATGAGCAGGTTGCGCAGACGCTGCACCTTCTCGCGTCCGGTGGCCTCGTCAGGATTGGGGATCGCGGCCAGGAACTTATCCAGCTGATCGTCGCACAGATAGTTGAAATCCTCGGTGGCCTGGCGCACGCGCGGCGACTTCACGCCGGCGGCGGGATTATCGGCGCGCAGGCCGGCATTGCGCGCGGCCTCGTAGAAGCGGCGCACGATGGTCAGCTTCCAACGGATGGTGATGGGCTTGTAGCCGCCCTCAATCAGCGCCTGGCGGTAGCGCTTGATGTGCATGGCCGTTACGGTGGCGGGATCAAAGATTTGGGAGGCGCACCAAGCGACCCACATCGCGACCTCGCTGCGGTAGCTGCGTACGGTGTCCGGCGAGGCGTCGCCGTTGGCCACATCGATACACAGGAAGTCGGCGAAGGCGGCGTGAAAGTCAGCCGGAGGGGCGGCGCGTGGCAGCGTCGGTGTGAGAGCTACAAGAGAAGCCATCGAGTTATCCTTTGTGAATTGCGGCATGTCGCCCCCATGAGGGCTCTTCGGGGGCGAAGTATCAAGGCCGTCTACCGGGCGCAAAGCGACATCGAGCAAGGGTTCGAGCCACCGGCGACCGGCGCTGGCGCCATAAGCGTCCCAGGTTTCCAGCGCGGTTTTGATGCGCGCGATTTCGGCATCCGTGAGGCCGAACTCCGTCGGTGGGCGACAGCGCGGGGTTCCAGGCGGCGCGCTCTTGGCCGGCGACGACCTCGCGTTTCAGTTCGATGGCCTTCTCCTCGTCGGCATCGAGCGCGAGCTTGTCTTGTACGGCCCAAATCGCGCGAGTAGATCCAACGTCTGCTCGTTGCGCGCCCATCGTCCACGGGCAC
The DNA here is from genome assembly GCA_903925975.1 of uncultured Acidobacteriia bacterium. Taxonomy (GTDB): domain Bacteria; phylum Acidobacteriota; class Terriglobia; order Bryobacterales; family Bryobacteraceae; genus BOG-224. The sequence continues at coordinate 2,841 of CAIYHG010000090.1, forward strand.
CCGCCGCTGAGTTACGCCACCAAGTACGTCATCGCGGTAACGGACCAACTTCAGTAGATAAACGACCGATCATCGCTCGTGGGCAGCGGTATCGGCTACCGAAAACACCTCGGCCCCCCTGGAAGCGCTCTACCTGCTAGCGCACGGGACCGAAAACCGCAAGACGGGTCCTTTGCCTCCTCGACAAGCAGCGGCGGCTTTACTGCGAAACATGTTCTTCTATGCCGATGAGCCTCAACTAGTGCGGCACGTTTTCGAATCTGCCTGTAAAATGGCTTCAACCGTGCCGGTGTACCGGCTCAATTTTGTTCCTACCCCCGAAATCTGGGAGATTATCGCATGAGTGTTTACGTAGCCCGGAGTTCCGCGGTGGCGGCCAGGTCGTTGGAAGACGAGATGGTCATCATGTCACTCCGGGATTCCACCCTTTTCACCCTGAACGAAGCGGCCGTGGAAATTTGGCAGGCAGCGGACGGCCTCACGCCTCTGGCGGAAATTGTTCGCAACAGAATCTGCGCCAAATTCGAAACCAACCCTGACACAGCCTACTCCGATGCTGAATCGTTTTGCCGAGCCTTGGCCGAGCACGGGATGATGACTGTTTCTAGTGAACCCATCGAGACCAGCGATTTATGACTCCGCTGAAAGCTCGGCTCCTGACAAGGGCTCGCGCCGCACTCATTCCGCTCAATGTCCACTTGGACTTGACCTGGAAATGCAACGAGAGGTGCGTTCACTGCTATTTGGACGAGAAATCCTCCAGTGAACTGACGACGGTCGAGGTGTACCGTATCCTCGATCAGCTTGCGGAAGCCGGAACACTATTTCTCATTGTGAGCGGCGGTGAAAGTATGCTCCGCCGGGACATTTTTGACATTCTATCCTACGCCCGATCCAAGTCCTTCGATCTAACGCTGAAAACGAATGGCACGCTGGTCAAAGATAGCGAGGCGCGCCGGCTCGCCGAGTTAAGAATGCGCCGCGTTGCGATAAGCCTCTATTCCCACCGGCCCGAAATCCACGACAGCATCACCCGCCTCCCTGGCTCTTTTGCCCGCACTATCGAGTCCATCAGGCTATTGAGAAGCTATGGCGTTCGAGTGGATCTCAGCGCACCCCTAATGCGGGACAATGCAGAAGATGGAGCCGGGGTGAAAGCGCTAGCAAATGACCTTGGCGCCGCGCTTAAATTTGCCCCTAATATAAGACCGAAAATGGGTGGGGACGCCGCGCCGCTTTTGGTCCGGCTTTCCAGCGAGGCGCTCCGCCGCGTTTACAACGATCCGTTGCTGTTCGAGGAGAAAGAGTTCGCATCTGCCCCACCGGATGAGAACTGGCGCGATGCAGTCCCGTGTGGGGCGGGACATAACGCCTGCTATATTTCGCCTGAAGGCAACCTCCTGCCGTGCGCATCCTTCCCGATAGTCTGCGGCAACCTGCGAGTCACTGACTTCCAGGAGATCTGGCGGTCCTCCCCGAAACTCCGCGAAATACGCCAAATCCGGAATCGCGATCTGCACGTTTGTGGAACATGTACAACTGCCTCGTCGTGTTCGCGGTGCCCTGGACTCGCTCTGGTAGACGGAGATATGAGGGGCCCTTCGCGACTTGATTGCGAAAGGACCTACGCACGTACAAGAATTCCTACCCCACTCATCCCCGCCACCGGTATAAAGCCAGCATCTCCGACTTCGTGATGCACCCGCTGCTGCTCGAATGCTGTCGCCCGCGCCCTAACTACACTGAAATCCATCGGCTCTCGGCCGCATCTCAGGATTGGACAGCGTTAGCCGGAGTTGCGACCAGCTATAGGCTAGCCCCTTTGTTTTTCTGGGGCCTCCAACACGCCTGCACTGATCTAGTCCCTCCAGGAGTACTTGCCGAACTACGCCGCCATTTCGACGAGCACACCAGAAAACATCTCCTCTTTTCAGCCGACCTCCACCGTATTTTGGATTTCCTGCGGGCCGGCGGCATCCAGGCGATTCCCTTCAAGGGGGCTGCCCTCGCATGGTCGATTTATCTAGTCCCGGGGTTGCGCCCCATGTCCGATGTCGATCTTTTCATATCTGAGCACGATCTGAGGGCTGCGATCCGGCTGTTCGAGGAAAATGGTTATAAACGGCAGTTCTCGGGCGTGGATATCCGTTTTTTGAGCGGCGCAGTTAATCTGGCTCAACCGAATGGGGCTACTAAGATCGACCTCCATTGGCGTCTCGCGCCGGATTACTTCCGCGCGGTGGATTCGGCGGCTTTCCTCAGCCGAACGGTACAACTCGATATCGGCGGGCGCCCGGCAGCGGGATTCTGCCCTGAGGATTCACTCATCCTCTTATGCGCGCACGGCGGCAAGCATGGCTGGCGTTCACCCCTCTGGATATGCGATGTTGCGAGGTTGATCGATGCATCCCCATTGGATTGGGACTCCATCTTTTCGCGGGCGGAAGAGAACGACATGTCTCGCGTTATCCTGTTGGGGGTCTATCTCGCAGAGAATCTCTTTGGGGCGAAGGCGCCGCTTGAGGTTTCCAACCGCGCGACGAGGGACGGCGCTATTCCCCGCCTCGGGAGTTGGGCCCAAGAAATACTTGAACGCGATTCCCAGCCGAGGATCATAGAGCTTCTGAGATTTCGCCAGAGTATTCTGGAGAGCTCACGTGACCGGCTCCGGTTGTTACGCAGCTATCTTAGCCCACGTCCGGCTGATTGGTATCGGTTCCATATTCCTGTCGGCCTTTTCCCTCTTTACTACCTCGCCAAACCCGTGCGACTCGCCGGGAAGTGGCGCCGTCGGCTCTACTCAAAACGAGCCTGACATTGGCCCCCGGGGCGGTTCAACCCGCGCCGCGCCTTCTTCCTTGTGAGTCTTTTCTCCCCTCCCTCCCTGCCAACATCGCAATAATCAGAACCGGCCAGGCTCCCAGCGCGGGGCGTGAAAAGGGGTAATCCACGCATGCGTGCAGCAGGACGGCAACTGCTCCTAGCCCCCAAATCGACCGGAACGCCGGGCGAAGGCACCACACAAATAGAGACGCCATGACAACGCCGAAAAGCAGCCCGCCTTCGGCCGTCCACTGCAGCCAATCGCTGTGCGCCTGGTTGGCAAACAGGCCGATATCAATGACGGCAAACTGCGGGTAGACTGTGGGCCACGCGCCCAAACCCACGCCCATCCAGGGATGCGCGGCTATCATTTGCAGCGTGGAAGCCGCAAATTCGCGGCGGACGAACATCGGATCCGGCGCGATAAGGCGGGCCCATATGCGATCCCATCCGACGATTAGCGTGAAAGCGAAGAACAGACCCGTCATCTTCGCGAACGAAATGCCGATCTTGCCCCCGGCATACCCCCGCCGCCACATCAGGGCGATCGTCATCAGGATCTCCGCCGTAGCGAGGACCAGCCCCGCGCGCGAAGTGGACGTGATGACTGAGGCATACAAAACCGCCGCCATGCTCGCATAGAGAAGGCCCGCCCGCTCACGCCGTATGGCTTCATAAACAGCAATAGGCAGCACCACCTCTACGAAGGCGGCGAAATGATTGTGGGAGAGGATCGGCCCCATAATCCCGGTATAGGGCGTCGGGAATAGCCAAAATACTTTATCGCCGCCGGTGAACGTCTGCACTATGGCGAGCACGGCGACAATCGAAGCGAACACTAGCATGGCGGCGCGAAACCAGCTCCGCATGCGTGCATCTTGAAATAGGTGGAAGCCAACAAGAAAGACTGCGAGAAACGTTGCCCAGCGTACGATCGCGCCTTGCGTATCAAACGCATACGCCGTCTGCCGAGCGCCCCATTGCAGCAAACCCCAGAGGACCGCAAAGAGAAACGGAAATAGCGGATAGGTAAAGCGGGGACGTTCTTGCCAGACCGAGAGGACTGCCAAAATGAAAACGCCCGCTTGAAAGACCGTTACCGGCCAATAGGCGGGCGCCCATAGCGTCAAAATTGCAAAGTAGAACAGCGCCGCCAGCGCGACGTGCATGCTTATACCGTACGGCTGGAGCCGACAGTCTACGGATTGCTGCTATCGCCCTGCCCAGGCAGCGCACCCGCCGCCGCGAGGCCGCCGACAGTCGCCGCCGCTGCCACGCCGCCAACTACCGCGATTGTAGCAGCCGAGATGCCCGCTGCCGCGCCCGCTGCGCCTGCCGCTGCGCCAGCTGCCGCCGCGCCAGCCGCCGCACCGCCGGCCGCCGCGCCGCCAGCCG
>CAIYHG010000091.1 GCA_903925975.1 uncultured Acidobacteriia bacterium
AGCCAACACCAAGCCGGTCAAGGCACGGCTTACGGAATTGGCGGACTATTCCGGCAAGCTGGCGGCCATCGACGCCTCGTGGGCGCTGCTACAGCTCAAGCGATATACCGATTTCAACGTGGACGATTATCTCACGCCGCCCAATCACGAGGGTTATCGCTTCTTTGACGTGAGCCGGGTGCCGCGCGAAAAGCTTTCGCTCCTGGTCGAGCTGCAGCAGGCGGGAGCGGACGCTTTCGAGGTCGGCTTGCACGCGAACGATTTGAGCGTTTGCGCTGCCATAGGGCGCTACGGAAGTATAGAGGTCGAGCGCGGTCTGGTAATCGCGCTCGGCGCGCGCCACCTGCTCACGCTCGGCGGGCAGGCCGCGGATATCGCCTGAGTCCCACCAGAGGCGGTCGGCTCGGTCCAGGTAGCCATCGGCGAGTTGGGTCTTGTCGCGGTTGCCGAGCTGGTAGCCGCGCTTCTCGGCTTGCCGGAGCGCTTCGTAGGCTTTGTCGATATCCTTCAGCCCGTAGACGTAGAGGCGCGCGAGGCCCAACTCGGGGTCCGGGGATTTCGGCAGCAGTTTCTGCGACTCCAAGAAGTCCTGCGCGGACTCGTTCAGACTGGCGGCGTTCCGCCGCGCCGTCCCGTTGATGCGCGCCAGATGGCCTTCGCAGAGACGAAGCTCGCCGCGGACGGTATCGTCGGGGTCGGCCTCAAGCGCATGCGAGAGCTGCGTGCGCGCGCGCTTCCAGTCGGCTTCGAAGATCTGCTGCGCGTCGTTACGGTATGCGGTGATGGTGCGCTCGGCCGCGTTCACCATGCGTTGTTTCACCAGGCTTCTCGGTCCCCTCAAGAACCAGGACGACGAATGGCCGGCGGAAAGTTCCGTCCATTTGGTCCAAATCTGGTCCAGATCCTTAATCTGTTCCGTTTCGACCTGGCGCTCAAACTCCTGCCCGCGCCCGTAGAGGCGGAAGGAAGAAAAGACCGACCAGGTAATGTACAGCACGGCAATAAGGGCCACCAGCGCAATCGCGCGCAGGAAACGGCCGAACGAGCCTCGGCGCACGCGGGCCAGCATGCGCGGCCACTCGACTGCCTTCACGGGCCGCGCGGTGCGGCGAGTTTCGTTTCCGGGCGCGGCAGGCGGCGCGGTGCGGCGGGTGGCGCCGGGGTCGTCGTTCGCGGCGCCACGGACGGTGCGGCGCGTGGCGTCCATGTCTTCGGCGACGGCGCGAACGGGGCGTCCTTCGCGGAAGGCGGTCAAATCCTCCGCGAGAGCGGACGCTGTGGCGTAGCGCAATTCGTGATCGGGCGCCAGGGCTTTGATCAGGATGCGGCGCAAGGGTTCAGGGCACGGGTCCGGCGCGGGCGGCGGCGGAATGCGGGAGCGGATCTTGCGCTCTAGTTCCTCGGTTGTCGCGGCCTGATACGGTTGCAGGCCCGTGGCCATCTCATAGAGCATGACGGCGAGGGACCAGATGTCGGAGCGCGCATCCACCTGCCCGGTATCGAGGCGCTCGGGAGAGGCGTAAGGGACGCTGCCGAATTCATTCCGCGTGAGGCGGCGCGAGAGCGAGAGCGCTTTGGCGATGCCGAAATCGAGGACGCGCGTGCGGCCCTGCGCATCGATGCGGATGTTCTTCGGCTTGATATCGCCGTGTACGATGCCTTGGAAATCCTTGCCGGCGATCGTCACCTGGAGCTTGTGGGCGTTTTCGAGGGTCAGCGCCACGTCGAGCGCAACGGCAACCGCCGCATCGACGGGCAAGGGGCCGCGGCGAACTCGGTCGCCAAGATCTTCGCCGTCGATGTACTCCATGGCGATGAAGAAGTAACCGTCTAGGTCTCCGGAATCGTAAACGCGGGCTACGCGCGGGTCGATCTCGGCTAGACGGGCCTGGAGCGCCGTTCCCTGTCGTTCGGCTTCGATCGAGTCGCCGATATCGGGGTCGGCGCTGTGCTCGATCAGCTTCAGGGCGACGAGGCCGCCGGTTTCGCCGTCGCGCGCCAGGTAGACGTCGGCCATGCCGCCCCTGCCGAGCTTCTCGACGATCTCGTACTTGCCCAACTTGCGGCCGGAGCGGGCGATCACTTCGCGCCTCCGCGCGCGGCCGACGCCGTGGGGGGCACAAAGACGTTCCGCTCACGCACCGTCTTCATGGGCAGTTCGGGGGGCAGCGTCAGGCCGTTCTTCCTGGTCTCAAACACGTTTTCGATAAGGATAGGCCGGGCGCCGCTCTGGGCTGTGATGTCCGCGTTCCTGTTTCCCTGGAAACGATTGTGCGAGAGGGTGGCCTGCGATGCGCCGGAGAAGAGCACGCCGAAGCCACAAGCGCTGAAGTCGCTGCCGCTGATGCTCGGGCCGGCGACGCCGGAAATTTCCGTGCAGGTAGCCGCGCCGGAGACTTCCGTGTCGTCGATCTCCACCTGCGCGTTCCGCATGAGGATGCCGACGCCGAGCGGGGCCTGCTCATCGGCGAGAATCCGAAAGCCGCTCAGCCGCGCGCCAGTAATATCTTCGGCAACCACCGCGGGGCCGTCGCCCACGACCGCGGCCCGGAGGATCACGCCGCGGGAGTTCCGCGCCCGCAGGACGACGCCGCTCTTGAGACGGATCTGTTCGCGGTACTCGCCGGGTTCGACTTCGACGATATCGCCGGCTCGCGCCTCAGACAGAGCCTGGTTAATGTTCAGCGGAGTTCCGGCGCCGGCGCGGAGCAACTGCGGGGCGATGATGCGCGGGGCGGGAACCCAGGTGGAGCGGAACACCCATGCGGCGGCCAGCGTGAGTACGATGCCGCAGGCCAGCATAGCAGCCGGGAGCGCCCAATGTCGGCCAGCAGGGGATGGGGTGGGCTTTCCGGATGCGGATGCGAAGGTCTCGCCCTCAATTACGACGACGGTGACGTTATCCTTGCCTCCGGCGCGGTTGGCGGCATCGATCAGTTCGCGCACGGCGGCGGCTGGATTACCGGCGTTAGCTTCCACGGCGCCGCGGATTGCATCCGAGGGCGCCTGGTCGCTCAGGCCGTCGCTGCAGAGGAGTAACGCGCTATCGGGCTCGAACGGGACGCGAAGCACCTCGATGAAGTCTGCGTCGTCGGGCGCGTGCTTTTCGGAACCGACATCGCGGAAGACCTCATTGCGGCGCGGGTGGCGCATGGCCTCAGCTTCGGTGAGTTCGCCCTGGTCCTCGCGCTCGCCTACCGGCGAGTGATCGTGGGTCAGCTTGCGGATTGCGCCCGCGCGGATTTGATACAGCCTGGAATCGCCCACGTGGCCGATGATGGCGGAGCCGTTTTCGACGATTACGGCGGTGAGCACGCAGGCCATGCCGTTCCACTCTTCATTGGAGAGCGCTGCCTCGAAGATTTCGTTGTTCGCAACTGTGATGGCCTCGCGCATGCGCTGCTCGGGCGTGCCGGTCTGGCGGTCGAGGCGCGCGCGGATGCGCTCGATGGCGATGGCCGCGGCTTTCTCTCCGGCGGCCTGGCCGCCGACGCCGTCCACTACGACGAAGAATCCGCGCTCCGGATCGAGGTGAAACGCATCTTCGTTATTGCGGCGCACGCGGCCGGGGTCGCTTGCTCCCGCGCAATTGAGCTTGGCTTTAACCATTGGAAGCGCTTCGGAAGTCGAGGAAGATGACGCCGGCCAGGCCGATTCGCGCCCGCGGAGGCAGGGGCGTCTCGATGTTCAGGTCGCGCTTGTGGCCATCCACTTCCTCCACGCTTGACGGCGCGGGTTGGCCGTCGATTGTGGCGCCGAGTCGGCTCAGGTCTTTCAAGTAGAAGGCGCCGGTGGCGGGATCGCGGCGCAGGCGGAGGTGCTCGCGCGAAACGTCGGGCAGGGTGTCGAGCTTCAGGTCGGTCCAGTAATCCCGCCCGCCGCGCCCGATGACGATCTCATCCTTAGTCATGCGGTAGGTCTTGCGCCCGCCCGCATCTTCGTATTCGAGCGTGGCATAGGCCGGCTGCTCCGGCGAGGCCGGCGCGGGTTCATACGTTTGGGCGCTACTCTGTGCGCCGCCCATGCGGCGCGTGGCAATGCGCTTGGTCATCGAGCCGCCCGCGAAATCGGGCTTTGCGGGCAGAGCCAGTTCGGAATGAATCGCGATATCGCCGGGCTCCACGCCCTCATCGGTGTTTTCGAGGACGCGGATCTTCCAGCCGCCTTCGGGGACCGCGATCTTCGGTTCGGAGCGGCGCGTGAGTTTCAGGCGCTCGGCCAGGGTATCGCGGTTGAGCGCCTCGACTTCGGCGTCGAGGGCGCGTGCGGCCTCTTCGGCGATCCGAGGGAGGATGCCGCGGAGGCGGTCCATGTCATCGGGATGCAGGTACACGTCGAAAATAGCGGGAGGAAGCGCGGTAAAGCGAAGCGGCTCTATGCCCTCGCGCATATTCCTCACGATTTCGACGATGATATCGCGCGCTGTCGCGGCGTTTGCTGTGACCGGACGGTCCATTGGAATCCTCCCCGATTTTAGCAACCCGCGCGCAACCGGGCCGGCCTGAGAGAGTTCGAATACTTTGCAGCGCGGCAGGCGGGCCAATCGGGGCGCCCCTGTTATTCTGAATACAGTGGAGCGGCTATCGCCATCGCCGGAGCGAATTCTTGTGCGCGCTACGAATTGGGTGGGCGACGCGGTGATGTCGCTGCCGGCTATTCGCGCGCTGCGCGGGGCGTTTCCGAAAGCGCGGATCACCGTGGCGGCGAGGCCTTGGGTGGCCGATCTTTACGCGCGGGAAGAGGCGATCGATAGCGTAATTCCTTATCCGAAACCGTCTCGACTGCGCGATAGGTTCGCTTTCGCGGCAAAGCTCAAAGAGGAGCATTTCGACGCCGCGGTATTGCTGCAGAACGCGTTTGACGCGGCGCTGCTGGCGTGGCTGGCACGAATTCCGGTGCGCATCGGGTACGATCGCGATGCGCGCGGGTTTTTGCTTACGCATCCGATTCCTACGCCGGACGAGGGCGCGATTCCGCGGCACGAACGGTTTTACTATTTGGAGCTGCTGCGGCGGGCGGGCGTGATTCAGAACCTGCCGGCTTGCGACGCCATCCGGCTGGGCGGGCTTGATGCGGCGCGAGAGGCGGGCGGGCGGCTGTTCGCGGGCATGGGGATGGCCGGCGCGGTGCTGGGCGTCAGCCCCGGCGCGGCGTACGGAGATGCCAAGCGGTGGATGCCGGAAGGGTTCGCCGAAGCGGCGCGGCTGATCTGCGCAGGCCGGCCGGGGAGTTTCGCGGGAGTGGCTGTGTTCGGGTCGGTCGGCGAGCGGCCGATTTGCGAGCGGGTGGCCGAGTTGCTGCGGCAGACGGACATTGTTGCGCGCAACTTGGCCGGGGAAACCACGCTTCGCGAGTTCATCGATATGGCCGCGGCGTGCTCGCTTTTTCTGACCAACGATTCGGGGGCCATGCATATCGCGTCGGCGGCGGACGTCCCCACCGTTACCGTTTTCGGGTCTACCGACGACGTAGGCACCGGGCCTACGGGCGCGAAGGCGCGGATAGTGAGTGCGCGCGTGGATTGCGCGCCGTGCCTGTTGCGCGAGTGCCCCATCGACCATCGCTGTATGACGCGCGTTAGGCCCGAGGACGTGGCCGAGACGGCGCTCAAACTTTTGGAGGAGTGCGCTCCCGCGTGGATACCAGACGGAAGATCCTGAGTCCGGCCGAGGCGCGGGCGCTCGTGGGGCCGCTCACGGTGGTGACCGGCTATTTTGACGTGCTTGGCCCGGAGGACATCCGCGAGTTGCAGGCGGCCGCAGCCTCCGGGGCAGAGCGGAGCAGGCTGTTGGCGGTGGTTCTACCGCTTCGCGATGCCGCGCTTTCCGCCCGCGCGCGCGCCGAATTGGTGGCTGCGCTTCGCATGGTAGACTACGTGGTTGCCGCTGAAGAGAACGAAGTGGACCCGCTGATGGAAGCGTTGCGGCCGGGCTCGCTAGTGCGACTCGATGCCGGCCAGACGCTCCGCAAGAAGCAGTTCATCGAATATGTCAAGCGCCGCCAAAACGACTAGCGGGACCGGTCTGCCCTGGAAGCCATCCTCCAGCCAGGGAAGCCGCATTCTCGTGGTGCGGCTGGGCGCCATGGGCGACATTCTGCATGCCCTGCCGGCGGCTGCTTCGTTGAAGCACAGCTTTGCGGGAGCGCGTCTGACATGGATCGTGGAGCCGCGTTGGGCGCCGCTGCTGGAGGGCAACCCGTACGTGGACCGGGTGGCGTTGCTGAACCGGGAAAGCCGGGCAACGCTCTTCGAAAGCTACCGCTCGCTGCGTTCGGAACGCTACGACATCGCGGTGGATTTTCAGGGTCTGATCAAGTCAGCCCTGGTGGCTTCATTTGCCAGACCGTCGCGCATCTTCGGTTTTCACCAGACGCAGGTGCGCGAGCGTCTGGCTGCGTTGTTCTATTCGGACCGCATCACGGCGCCGTCGGTCCACGTGGTGGACCGCAACCTCGACCTGGCAGCGGCGGCCGGGGCTTCGGCCTCGCTACGCACGTTTCCACTGCCGCAGGGGGCGCCGGAAGGCGACCTTCCAGACGGGGATTTCGTGCTGGCCTCGCCGCTGGCGGGGTGGCGCGGGAAGCAATGGCCGATGGAATACTACGGCACGCTGGCGAAGCGGCTGCGCGAGGCGAATTTGCCACTGGTGTTGAACGTGCCCCCGAGCGCGCTGGCGGAAATTGCGAAACTGCCGGGTGTTCACGCGCACGTTTCGGGGTTGCCGGGGCTGATCCACGCCACGCGGCGGGCGGCGGCGGTGCTGGGCGTGGATAGCGGCCCGCTGCACCTGGCGGCTGCATTGGATAAGCCCGGGGTGGCGCTTTTCGGCCCGACCGACCCGGCGCGCAACGGGCCTTACGGCGGATCGATGCGTGTGCTGCGCGGCGGCTCGGCGGTAACCACGTACAAGCGCGGCGCCGAGATCGAGCCGTGCATGCGCGAGCTTTCGCCGGACATAGTTTTCGACGCGCTGATGGAGTCTATTCAGGCGGCCCGTGCGCCGCGGACGGAGCAGGCCTACTGATGCCTCAATTCCCCAAACCCTATGCCGACGCCGTAGCGAAATTGCGTGTTCCCAGCGGCTTTCTGCTGGTGATTGTCTTCGCGCGGTTTTCGCACCCCACCCCGGCTTCTCTTTGGATGGGCGCGCCGGTTTCGCTCGCAGGGCTTGCGCTGCGCGCGTGGGCGGCGGGGTGCCTGGCGAAGAACCGCGACCTCGCCACCGGCGGTCCCTATGCGTATACCAGGAATCCGCTCTACCTGGGAACGCTGCTGGTGGCGGCCGGGTTGGTGATTAGCGCCCAAAGCGTCGGACTGGGGCTGATCTTCGCGGCGGTCTTCGCGTTCATTTACCTTCCGGTGATCCAGAACGAGGAGCAGCACTTGCGTAACCTGTTTCCGGAGTATGCGGGCTACGCGGAGCGGGTTCCAGCTTTGTGGCCGAAGTTTCGCGGCGCGAAGAAATCAGCGAATCTTTTTCGAATGGCCCTCTATCTAACGAACCAGGAGTATCAAGCCGGCGCCGGCTATACAATTGGGATGCTTTTTCTGGTCTGGAAAGCGCTGGGCTGAACCGGGCTTGCGCCAGAGGATCGCTGTCTGTTGATCTAATCGGGGGTTTAGGGACAAACCCCCGAGCAAACTCTTCCAAACCCCGTTCATAGGGGCTGTATTTCCTTCATCTTCCAAGAATTCCCTCCTCGTTTGTCTGCCTGATATATTGGTATATTCCCAATGCAAATCGATAAAGTTTACGAGCCCCAGCGGTTCGAGCCACACTGGGCTCAGTGGTGGATCGATTCCGGAGTTTTTCGCGCTGCTGCAAACAATCCGGCGCCGGTGTTTTCGCTCGTAATTCCGCCCCCGAATGTGACCGGCGTCCTGCACATCGGGCACATGCTGGAGCACACGGAAATCGACGTCACGATTCGCTGGCACCGCATGCTTGGCGATAACACGCTATGGCTGCCCGGAACGGACCATGCCGGCATTGCGACGCAGATGGTGGTGGAGCGCCAACTCGCCGAGGAAGGGCTGAACCGCCGCGACCTGGGGCGCGAGAAGTTCGAAGAGCGGGTGTGGGAATGGAAGGCGCAATCGGGCGACACGATCAAGCGCCAGATGATTCGCCTGGGGGCGAGCTGCGACTGGAGCCGCGAGCGCTTTACGCTCGACGCGGGGCTCTCGCGCGCGGTGCGCGAAGTGTTCGTGAGGCTGTGGGAGAAGGGCCTCATCTACCGCGGCGCGTACATGGTGAACTGGTGCCCGCGCTGCCACACGGCCCTCTCAGACCTGGAAGTGGCGCACTCGGACGTTCAGGGCCACCTGTGGCACATCCGCTACGAAGTGAACGGGATGCCGGGCCGGTTTCTGGTGGTGGCCACTACGCGCCCGGAGACGATGCTGGGCGATACGGCGGTGGCGATCAACGCCAAGGACGCGCGCTACTCTGACTTGCACGGACGCACGGTGCAACTGCCCTTGATGGATCGCGAGATCCCAATCATTCTGGACGATCTGGCCGATCCGACGTTCGGGACCGGCGTGGTGAAGGTGACTCCGGCGCACGACCCGAACGATTTTGAAGCCGGAAAACGTCACAATTTACCCAGCCTCAAAGTCATCGACGAGAACGGCAACATGACGGCGGTAGCAGGGGCTTACGCCGGCCTGGACCGCTTCGAAGCGCGGCGGCGGGTGGTGGCGCATCTCGAAGAGCAAGGCCTGCTGGTGCGCAAAGAAGATTACGCGCTCAGCCTGGGAACCTGTTCGCGCTGCAAGACCGCGGTGGAGCCGCTGGTTTCGACGCAGTGGTTCGTCAAGACGAAGCCGCTGGCGGAGAAGGCGATTGAGGCGGTGGAATCGGGCCGCATCGAGTTCATACCGGCGAATTGGTCGAAGACCTATTTCGAGTGGATGTACAACATCCGCGACTGGTGCATCTCGCGGCAACTGTGGTGGGGGCACCGCATTCCCGCCTGGCATTGCGGCGAGTGCCACGAGATCGTGGTTTCGCGGGAAACGCCGACTGTCTGCCCGAAGTGCGGCTCGACGAATTTGACGCAGGATACCGACGTTCTGGATACGTGGTTCAGCTCGGCCCTATGGCCGTTTTCGACGCTGGGCTGGCCGGATCACACAGAGGACCTGGCGGCGTTTTATCCGACGCAACTGCTGATCACGGGCTTCGACATCCTGTTCTTCTGGGTGGCGCGCATGATCATGATGGGCACGGAGTTCATGGGCGACGTGCCTTTCCGGCAAGTGTACATTCACGGCCTGGTGCGCGATGCCGAGCGGCAGAAGATGTCGAAGACGCGGGGCAACACCATCGACCCGCTGGTAGTGGTGGAGAAGTACGGCACCGACGCCGTGCGGATGGCGCTGCTTCAGGGCGCCGCGCCGGGAACCGACATTGTGCTGACCGAAGAGCGCATGTCCAGCTCGCGCGACTTCGCCAATAAGATATGGAACGCGGCCCGCTTCCTGTTCATGAACATGGAGCGCTGCGCGGTGGAGCCGTGGGTTCCCAAGGACCTCGAAACGTTTTTGCCGCAGGGTGACGCAGGCACGCTCGAAGCGCCGATTGAAGACCGCTGGATCTTCAGCCGCTTGAACAGCGCCGCCGAGCAGATCAATCGCGCCATCGAGCAGTATCGCTATCACGAAGCGGCGCAGGCGCTCTGGCATTTTATCTGGCACGAATTCTGCGATTGGTACCTGGAACTGAAGAAGCTGCGATTCCAGGAAAGTTCGGGACTCGATGCCGGCTGGAAGAATCTGCTGGCCGCATTTGAATCGCTGCTCCGGCTATTGCATCCGGCGATGCCTTTCCTCACTGAAGAGCTTTGGCAGCGGCTGGCGGCATCGCAGCCGAAGCGCCCGGCCTCTCTCGCCCTGGCGCAGTACCCACGCTACCGGACGGAACTCACCGACTACGAGGCAGAGAGAGAGATCGGGATTCTGCAGGAGATCGTCACCATGGCGCGCACGCTGCGCGCCGAGAACCAGCTCGATCCGAAGCAGCGCCTTGAAGGCTCGGTGTATTCGCGCACCGCGGGGCTCGAAGTGGCGGAGCGGCACGCCGAAGCGATTCGCAAGCTGGCCAACGTGAACTTGAAGTTTGAGGCGGGGGCGGCGCCGCAAGCGGCGGTGATGCGCTCCACGGCGCAATTCGACCTGACGCTGGAGGTTCCCGAATCGCGCCAGGAAGTGCAGCGCGTGCGCCTGGAAAAGGACCGCGACCAGCTTTCGAAGAATATCGCCAACTCGCGGCGCCAGTTGAGCGACGATACCTTCCTGAGCAGGGCGCCGGCGCCGGTGGTGGAGAGCATCCGGCGGAAGCTGGCCGATTACGAGGAGCAGTTGCGCAAGATCGAAGCTTCACTTGGGGGCGCCCGGTAATGGGAAGCACCTGGGGCGCGCCGTCAGTCCTGGAGATCGTGAGTCTGGCGCTCGAAGAGGATATCGGGCCGGGGGACATAACGACGCGTGCCTGCGTGGAGGAAAAGCAGGAGGCGCGGGGCAAGTTTCTAGCCCGTGAGCAACTGGTACTGGCGGGGACTTCTTTGCTGCCCCTGATCTACGGTCTTCGCGGCGGCGTCCACGAATTGAACATCCGCAAGCGCAGCGGCGACCTGTGTGAGGACAACGAGACCATCGCCGACGTGTTCGGTTCGGCGCGGACGCTGCTCGAATGTGAGCGCGTGGCGCTGAATTTCATGCAGCAGCTCAGCGGCGTGGCCACTGCCGCGAGGCAGTTCGCTCGGGCCGTGGAGGGAACCAAGTGCCGCGTGCTGGACACGCGAAAGACTACGCCGGGCATGCGCGTTCTGGAGAAGCTGGCCACCGATGCGGGCGGCATCACCAATCACCGCATGGGGCTCTATGACGCCATCCTGATTAAGAATAATCACATCGCGGCGGCCGGCGGAATCCGCCAGGCCATTCGGCGAGTGCGCGAGTTCGGCATGCCGGTTTCGGTTGAAGTCCGCACGCGCGAAGAGATGGAGCACGCCCTGGAGGCCGGCGCCGAGCGTATGCTGCTCGACAACCTCACTCCGGCGGAGGCCGCCGATTGGATCAAGGAGATCGACGGACGCGCGGTGGTGGAGCTATCCGGCGGCATCACGCTCGAAAATGTCCGCGCTTATGCGGAGGCGGGGGCCGACTTCGTTTCTTCCGGCGCCGTCACACACTCGGCCCGCGCGATGGATATCAGCTTCCGCCTGGAGCTTCTGTGAACGTCGCGCTGTCGGAAAGCCGACAGGAATGTCGCCGCTGCACGATGAATCGTGCGCCACAGAGGTTTGGCTGTATAGCCTGTGTCTTATGGTCCCTCTGAATATTGATCTGATTCGGCAGGCACTCCCCGAAAGACGCATCGAGTATTTCATGAGCGTCGATTCCACCATGCGCGCGGCGGCGGTTCTGGAGCGCGGGGCAGTCGCCGTTGCCGAGGAACAGACGGCGGGACGCGGCCGGTTCGGCAGGAATTGGCACTCCGAGCCGGGGACCGGGATCTACTGTTCCGTCGTCCTGGCGCCGGGGCCGGTTCTCACGCTGGCGCTCGGGTTGGCGGCGCGGGATGCGATTTTCCATGCCACCGGCATCGCCTGTGACCTGCGCTGGCCGAATGACCTGATGCTGGGCGGCCGGAAGGTGGCCGGCATTCTGACGCAGCTCGAAGCGGGCAATGCCGTCGCGGGCATCGGAATCAACGTAGGCCAATCCACATTTCCGCCGGAGCTCGAAACAGAAGCCACGTCTTTGCTGCGGGCTGGCTATGCGGGCGGGCGGGATGCGATACTATTGGCGCTCCTTCTGGAGATCGACCGCTATGCGGCGCTTGAGAAACGGGAAATCCTGGTGCGGTTCACGGAGGCGTCCAGTTATGCGCAGGGGCTCCGCGTGACGGTGGAGCAGCCGAGCGGCGCGATTTGCGGCGTAACGGCGGGCTTGAACGAAGACGGTTTTCTGAAACTCCGGAAGGACGACGGAACCGAGACTCTGATTCTTGCTGGAGGCGTACGTGCTGCTAGCGCTTGACGCGGGCAATAGCAATATCACCATCGGCGCCTTCGAGGGCGCCAAGCTGGTTTTCCAGTGGCGGCTGCGCACGGTTCACGAGCAAACCGCCGATGAGTGGGGCATTCTGCTTCACAACCTTTTCGATCCGGCGGGCCTCAACCGCGAGGCGGTGTGCGGCATGATCATTTCCAGCGTGGTGCCGCCCATCAACCCGACTCTGGCGTTCATGGCCGAGCGCTACTTCCACACGAAGGCGATGTTCGTTGGCCCTAAGACGGATCTTGGCCTGACTATCCGGTATGACAACCCGAACGAGGTGGGCGCGGACCGCCTGGTGAACGGCGTGGCGGCCTTCCGGAAATACGGCGGGCCCGCCGTGGTGGTGGATCTGGGAACTACAATCAACTTCGACGTGATCTCGAAGGAGGGCGACTATCTCGGGGGCGCCATCGCCGTAGGCATAGGTCTTGCGGCGGGGGCGCTATTCCACAAGACGGCGCGCCTGCCGCTAGTGGATTTCCAGCCGCCAAAAGACGTGGTCGGGACCAATACGGTGGCGAGCATGCAATCCGGCTTGTATTTCGGCACGGTGGGAATGATCGACGGCATCCTCGAACGCGTGATCGAGAAAATGGGTCCGGAGACCACGGTCATCGCGACGGGCGGGCAGGCTCACTTGATCGCGTCCGGCTCCCGTTACATCAAGCATGTGGACGAGCACCTCACGCTTGAAGGGCTGCAAATGATTTGGGAACGCAATCGGGCCGCGCGGTAGGCGGGGGACGAGGGTGTTTTTGAGCGGCGTTTGGAAAGGCGCCGGAAGGGGCGACCGGGGGGTCGCCCCGCGGAACAGGGGTTCCGCCCCACTGGGTGTAAGAGTCAGTGACTGAAAACGAAGGCGATTCTCCGCTCGCCAATTACTTCAACTATTTCACCGAGACCGAAGAGCACTTTCAAAGGGCTCGGGGGACCAGCCTCTTCCTGCTCTCTCCTCTCGATTGGGCCCTCATCGAAACGTGGAAGAATGCGGGTGTGCCGCTTGAGGCCGTGCTGCGCGGCATCGATGCGGCGTTTGAGAAGTGGCGTTCACGAAGAGTGAAAACGCAGATGGTGAACTCGCTGGCTTTCTGCGCTCAGGCTGTAATGGCCGAGGCGCAGGTGATGGCCGGCGCCGCCGCGCCGCGAGTGAAGAGGGAAGCCGCCGCGCCGTTCGCGTTGGAGGAATTGCGCGCCTATCTGCGCCGGAATGCCGCGGCCCTGCCGGCGGGGTATGAGGAAATCTCGGCCGCGCTGGAGCGCATTGCCGCCGACTTGGAACAACAACTGGCCGACCTCGAAGAACTGGAGCGGCGGCTGACCGTTCTCGAAGAGAAGATGGTGGCGGCGGCGCGAACGCGGCAGAGCGACGAGCAGATGCTCGAAGCGCGGCGCGAACTGGACCGCCAGTTGCGCCCGTACCGCTCCAAGATGACGGCCGACCAGCTTGCGATGCTGGAAAGGCAGTACATGGAGCGGAACTTACTGGAGCGCACCGGCTTGCCGCGCCTCAGCCTGTTCTACATGCGGTAACGGCCTGGGCGGAACCGGCGCTGGTGGGGCATGCTTTCGGGGGATGCTGAAAAGTAGGTCTGTCTCTACTGGGGTGGATCGAGAGGCTGGGGCGCCGCCCCTGAGGCGGTGGCGGATTTCCGTGCGAGCTCCCGTGTGAAAGCATTGCTGCTGCCGGGGTCCCACAATTCGGTCGCGATGATCAGCGGTGGCCAGGTGGTGCCCTTAATTGCCGTAACGGTGAGCAGCACTTCGAAGTTCTTCTCTTCCCAGCCGGGGCCCGCCCGGCGCGCGAAGTCCTCTATTTGTGACGGGCTTGTCAGAAAATCAGCGGCAGCCATCACGCCAAATTTAGTGAGCCCCGCGGCGCCGGTCAAAACCCCGTCGCCCAGCCGGCCGTTTATGCGCCAGACAATCGCATAATCCCTGATCCTCTGATCGTATGGCCGATCCATATCTACGGCGTAATCGGTTCGATTCGGATTCTTGGAATCCACTATGGCCGCGACGTGTCCATCGAACTTCAAATGGTAAGGGAGCCAGCTCGAAAGCTGCCTGGTCCACGCTCCATCGCCGCTGCCGATCAGAATCACTGGGCCCCCATGCAAATCCGCATACGTTGCAGACGGACCGCTGATCGGCCTGAAACTCTTTCCTTTGGCGCCTGCCAAGTGAGCCACGCGCGCCAGCGTCAGCGCGTCGGGAAACTGCATGAGGCCCCAGGTGCGGTCGAATTCAGCCAGTGCCGGTGGGGTTCCCAGGTTGGATTCGGTGGGCGCATCCCCGTGTCCATCCACGCAGATCACGACCGGGCCGCCCGAGCTCCAGACCGGAGCCCAGAACAGGTCGAACGCGCTCGGCGAGAGCACCGCGCGGAACAGGAGAACTCCGGCGGCAACAACCCCTACCGCGATTACCGCCCATTTCAGCGCTGCCCGCCGAGTTGGCGCCACGCTCCGGGCAACAACCGGCTCGGCAAACTTCTCCGCTGCCGCAACCGGCACATCGAGCGTCGCCTCGCCCACAGGGATATGGAATTCGGGGACGTACGACCCGGGGGCAAGCTGGATGACAAGTTCCTTTCCGCGGCCACTCTCTTTGTAATATTGGGACAGCCGTTTGCGGACCTCTACTGCCACGTTCCGAACAACGTGATCGACATTCGTGTCGTAATCCGCAGGCCGGTGAAAAACGGCAGTTCCGATGGTCCGCTCTTTCAGGCGTTCGGGCGCTTCTTGGATCGTCTGCTCAACCACGTAGCGCAGAAACTCGGTGTACCGGCCGCTATGCGTGAAAAGAGGATTCGCCAGAATCCTGCTCAACTGCGCCAGGGCGGCATCCCGGTCCACTGCTCTCGCGGGACCCGGTCCATTGGCGCCGGTTGCCGATCCGTTGGCCCCCTTTGACGACCCATTCGAGCCATTGGACGATGACTCAGAGCCGTTGGCGTGTAACCCCGTCTGTCCGCCGTTTCCTCCGCTGGCCAGCCCAAGTTGAAATTTGGACACAGATATCCGTATCACTTCAAAGGATAACTGTCAACAGATAAACCGGCTAAACAGGGGCATAACTCGCACTGGGCACGAAGGAACTGGCGCTGACCCGTGCAAAAACGGCTTCAGACCCGGGCGCCTGCCGATAAACTCCACAAGAGGCGCGGCGTGGGCCTATCACCACAGGCTCACGCCGCACGTCCCCAAAGGTCATTCCGAAAAGGCCAACCCTGCGGCGGCGCTAACGCGACTGCGCCGCCGGAGGATGGGCCGCCGGCTTGTTCTAGCTCCAGATGTTGTCGGATTATCCCACTCCGTCGTCCGGCAGGAAAGAGCCGACGTCCTGATCCATGTGCTCCCTGACGACCACTTCATTCAGCGTTATGCCTGAGCAGGGGCCGTTACGAACCGGCACAAAACCCTTTTGGATGAGGGGCTTGGGAACGCCATCGACCACGTCGTTCCACCGACCCACATCGACCCGGTGGCATCCCAGGACCAAAAAGCCCCCGCTGGCCAGGATGCCGCCTGAGGTGGGCGAACGTCTAACGCCAACCGGTTCCAGACCCAGCGGTCAGCCGCGTGGAGTATATGCGCGTTTCACGCGCCCCGCAAGGAAATGACAGCCTCACGGGGCCTCTAAGACCGCCTCAAGGCGGTCCTTCCGTTGACAGCGTGGCGAGTGCGGAGCACAATCTCCCTGCGCTTCGCGGCTAATGTCAGATAGACCGCGACGAAAACCTCAACGTCGTTATGCGTGGGGTCGGTATGTGCGGTTTTGTTACGTGTGCGGGAAGTTAGGGCTCGCTACGGTTGTACGAGCGCTGTACCTAGAAGATGACAATTTCGGCTAAGGAGGTCCTATGCGGTGCTTTCGTTCTGCGATAGTTACTCTTCTCTTCACCATGGCTGCGCTCGCACAAAGCGACCGTGGAACCATCACAGGGTCCGCTACCGACTCGACCGGAGCGTCGGTGCCCGGGGCGCAGGTAACGGCGACCCACGTCGCCACGAACGCCACTTTTAAGGCGAACACGACCACATCCGGGGACTATACGATCTCTTCTCTGCCCGTCGGCATCTACCAAGTTAAGGTCGAAGCCACCGGTTTTCGAACGGCGGTTACTGAGAACTTGAATCTTACCCCTGGAAGGACGGTGAGAGCGGACGCGCGGCTGGAGGTCGGCGCGGCGCAACAGACCGTGGAGGTCTCGGCGAAGGCCCTGCTGTTGGAAACCGAATCTGCCAGGGTGTCCACCGACATATCGAGAGAAATGGTGGATCAGCTGCCGACGATAGTCAACGGAGGGGTACGCAACCCGTTCAACCTGACTGCCATCGCGCCCGAGGTTGCCGTGGGCACTTTTCGAATCGGCGGGGGCGCGGGCGACTGGGGCATGACCCTGGATGGCAACGCGATCACCAGCACCATGACCGACAGCGATCGGGGCGCGACCGTGTACAACAGTCCGTCGGTCGAGGCGCTTACCGATATCTCCGTGGAGGCGGGCAATATGAAGGCGGAGAGCGGGCATGCCTCGGGAGGTACGGTGAGCTTCGTCTCGAAGTCCGGGACCAACGACTTCCACGGGGACGCGTACGAGTTTCTGCGCAACGAGGCTCTGGATGCACGGAACTTCTTTGCGGCCACGAAGTCCATTTACAAGCAGAACGATTTCGGGCTGGCCGCCGGCGGGCCGATTTACCTTCCCAAGCTCTACAACGGCCGCAACAAGACATTTTTCTTCTTCACGTATGAAGGCTTTCGTAACCGCGTCGGCGCCTCGCCGACGCCTATCAGCGTACCGCCTCCGGAGTTCTTCAAGGGCGATCTATCAAACTGGGTGGACGGCAGCGGCAAGAGGTATCAGGTTTACGATCCAACCACGACTCGGCTAGTCAATGGGAGTTATGTGAGGGATCCACTCTATAACAACCAGATACCCCCGACCATGTTCGATCCGCTGGCGGTCAAGTTCATGACATTCGCCCAGCAGTACCTACCGAAGCCGAATGTGGTGGCAGCTCCGGGCACGTCCAGCTACGTGCGGAATAACTATATTTCAAACGGCACCAGCCTGGCTCCCAATGACAAGTACAGCATTAAGATCGACGAGATACTCAGCACGGCGCATCACGTCTCGTTCTTCTTCAACCGCACCAGGCAGAAGGATCTGTACGGAGCTAATGGTCCTACGGGCCTGCCAAAGCCGCTCGGGGGCAACCCGGGCTATAACCAGTCGGACGTCTATCGCGGAAGTTGGGACTATACCATTACGCCGACGTGGATCAATCGGTTTTACGGCGGCATGAATAACTGGGAGCAGAACCATGGATCTTACAACACCTATAAAGATGCTCCCTTAGCTTGGGGACTGGAAACGACGGACAAGGGTTGGAAAGAACAAGGGCTTTGCATCCCCAACGTTCCCGACTGCAACGCCAACCTTGCCACAATGAACACGGGCGATTTCGCGACGTGGGGCGTTTCGGCCCCCAACGGCTCGGACCGGATAGTCTTCGAAGTCCGGGACGACATGACCAAGGTCGCCGGTCCGCACACGCTCAAATGGGGCTACTACTATAACGATAGTCACTACAATGGCATGGGCGAACAGAACATCGCCGGGAGTCCGAGCTTCAGCTACCAGGGGACGTCCGTACCGTTGGCCACGAGCCTGAACGCGACGGGAGGTGGAAGCGGGTTCGCGTCGTTCCTGCTGGGACGCGTGAGCAGCTACAGCCTCGATACGCCGCGGTACCTGGCGACGATGTACCGCACCCACCAAGCCTTTTTCCAGGACGACTGGAAAGTTTCCTCGCACTTCACCATCAACATCGGCCTGCGGTACGAGATTGATTTGGCCCCGATCATTGACGAGGACAAAGCGAGTGACTTCAATCCGACGTTGCCGAATCCCGCCGCGGGCGGAAGACCGGGCGCGCTCGTATTCGCCGGTTTTGGGAGTGGCAGGGCGAACGCTCGCCGCTTGATTCCCAACTGGTATAACGGATGGGGCCCCCGGCTCGGTTTCTCCTACGCGTTGAACGGCAAGACCACCATACGGGGCGCCATCGGTCGAAGCTATGGAGCCATCACGGGTTCAGGGAGTTCGACGCACAACGCCGGGTTCGTCCTGCGCCTTTCGGTGAGCGACACCAGTTCGGGTTTGACGCCGGCCTGGCTGTTGAAGGATGGTCCGCCTGCCTGGGCTGCGCCGCCCTTCATCGATCCCTCGGTGGGCAATGGAGCGAACGTGGCGTACTACAATGGCATTTCGGCCGTCCAGCCGCCCGTCAGCCAGAACCTCAGCTTCAACATCCAACGGCAACTCACGGACACCAGCGTACTTGAGGTCGGCTATGTCGGCACCTTGTCGTCGCGCGTACACTCGCAGCTGCTCGCGCTGAACCAAATCGACTACAAGAATCTGCCGGCGAACCTGAGCCCATTCACCGCGTCGGGACGGACCCTATTGAATTCGTTGATTACCTCGACCGCGGCCAAGAGCGCCGGACTGGTGGAGCCTTGGACGGGATTCAGCACGCTGTGGGGCGGCGCGGCGTCCGTGGCTCAGGCGCTTCGCCCCTTCCCGCAGTATTCGACCATCGATACCAACGCCGGTGGAGGCGACCGGCTGGGCCACTCGACCTATCATTCGTTGCAGGTCAAGCTCACGAAGCGACTTTCCAGCGGCTTCACTTTCCAGGGTTCTTATGTGCTTTCGAAAGCGCTGACCGATGCGGAGTCCACACCGATGGACAAGTACAACCGCCGGTTGGACAAGACGATTGCGGGCTACGACCAGACGAACGTGGTGAAGATCAGCTACGTGTACGAACTGCCGTTCGGGCGCGGGAAGGCATTTTTGAGCGGTAACAGAGTCGTCTCCGCTATCCTGGGCGGCTGGCGCTTTTCCGGAATTCACACTTACGCCAGCGGGACGCCGCTCTCGATCTCGCCGGGCGTCAGCTTCCCGATCTTCAACAGCACTGACCGCCTCACTGCATCGACCTACGATGGATGGAGAGGTGCGATTTCCGGGGACAAGTTCGATCCCTGGAAGGACAGCTTCTTCCAGCCGGCATCGTTCTTCGGAACCCAACCTACGGACCGGTTCGGCAACACCACGGTGAACAACCCGAAAATGCGCAGTTGGCCGACCCTCAGCGAGGATATTTCAATCTCCCGGAGCATCAGGCTCAAGGAGTCAATACGCTTCGAAATTCGAGGTGAATCGTTCAACTTGTTCAACCGGGTCGCCTTCGGCGGCCTGAGTGGCGCCACTGCGTTAAACAACGCCAATTTCGGCCTCTATCGCACGCAATCGAATGACCCGCGCCGCATGCAACTGACGGCGAAGCTGTACTGGTAGGCATGAACTCCGGGGCGGGCGACCGCCTGCTCCGGACACTCGATCTCGAAGAACTTGACTGATCGAAGAAGGGGACCGGGACCCCAGACGAGTCCTGGCTCTGCTAGAGAGCGACAAAAAAGGAGCTGAGTAAATGTCCATAAAAGGAAACGCAATTGGACGACGTTCGTTTCTGAGACGGGGCGCGGCGGTCGCGGGCCTTGGCATGTTTGCTGACCTCGAATCCTATCCCCAGAATGTGAACCGGAACTCGATTCCGTCGGAATTGAAGATTACCGACATGCGCATCGCCGTTTGCAGAAACCCACAGGCGGCTGCTCCGGCGGGCGCTGCTGGCGCGCCTGCCGCGGCGGGCGCCGCAGCAGGCGGCAGGGGCCCGGCGGTGGTGCCTCCTGCGACTCCCGGCGCGGGAGCGGCGGGAGGGGGAGCCGTCCTTGTCCGAATCGATACCAACCAGGGCATTTCGGGTTACGGCCAGTGTATTGGGGACGGCCCCCCGCCGAGCGCCGTGCTGGTGCATAAGTGGCGCGTGCTCAACGAGAATCCCTGCAACGTCGATAAGATCTTCCGCAAGTTGAAAATGCATGGCGGGTATAACCGTCAGGGGAGCGCCGTCAACGCGATTGAGAACGCGTTATGGGACGTGGCCGGCAAAGCTTATGGCGTGCCGATTCATCAGATGCTCGGCGGGAAGTTCCGCGACAGGATCCGCCTGTACACCGAGTCTCCGGGGGCGCCCACGACCGAACCGAAAGATATCGCCGCCGTATATAAGAAGCTTGTCGCCGATGGGTTTACGATGCTCAAGATGGATCTGGGCGTAGCGCGCATTCTCCAAGGCAAACCCGGCACGATGTACGCGCCGGCAGGCTATAACGGGGAACCGGGCGAGGGCCCTGAGAACTACTACCAGGGATTGGAGATCAGCAACAAGGGATGTGAACTGGTAGCCGACTATGTCGCTGCGATTAAGCAGGAGATGGGCGACGCCGCCGATATTCCCATGGGGCACGACCATTTCGGGCACCTCACCGTGGACAGTATTATCAAGCTGGCTCGCGCGCTGGAGAGGGTCACCCCCTCGTATATGGAAGACTGTGTCCCGTGGTTCCGGGTGGAGGAGTGGAAGACCATCACCAATTCAATCAATATACCCACGCTGACCGGCGAAGACGCCTACCTGATGGAATCGCTCGAGCCGCTTTGCCAGGCGCGCGCGGTCGATTATATCCACCCGGATCACAACGTCATCGGCGGCTGTCTCGAATTGAAGAAGACCTCCGACATGGCGGCCAAGTATTCGGTGGGGATGTGCGTCCACAGCAACGCTACCCCGATCGGTTACGCAGCCGCAATGCAAGCGATCGCCGCCTGCCAAAACTTCCTCGCCCTGGAATGGCACCAGCCGCAGCCGGCCTGGCACAAGAACGTATCCAACTTAGCGGACCTCGTGGTAAAGGGTTACATCCCCGTTCTGAACGGGCCCGGGTTGGGCATCGTCGTCAATGAAGATGCGATCCGCGCGGTTTGCAGGCCGGGTGAGTTCTTCTCCGATCCTACGACGTATTGGGATTCGCAGACCGGCTCAGACAAGACGTATACGTAGGAGGATGATCGGCTTCAAGACGGGGCGTACGCCTCCGGATTGTGGCTGACACGTATGCAGGCTTAGTTATTCGTGGTTGGGCCCGGCGGGCCGGAAGTCGAGCGTGATTCCCCTCGCCGGGCTCGATTGCGGCGTCAGGCTGTGGGACCAACTACGGAGGAATCACGTGAAGAAGACGATTCTGATTGCGTTGACCGCATGCACCGTTTTGGGCGTGTGGCCTGCCTTTGCTCAGGTCAAACAGACAAAGGAACAGATCCTGTTTTACACGTCGCAGTGGACGGGCGAACGCTTCCCAGACGGACGCCCGAAGGTGCCGGACGATTTACTCAAGCGCGCCGTGAATTGCACCATCGAGGATATCCAAGGCTATTTGAGCGGCCAGGGCTACCGCAACGCGTATGAAGGCGGCTGGGTAGCTCTCCACCCCGGCCAGCCTTTTGCCGGGCGGGCGCTCACGGCCCAATTCATGCCGCAGAGGGCCGATATGCAACAGGCCGTCGCGGCTGAGGGAAAGACCGAGAAACGGGCCGCTGTAGGCACCAACAGTTGGGTGATCAACGAGCTGACGATGGGCGACACGATGGTTGTCGATGGCTACGGGAAGATATTCGAAGGAACGATAATCGGCTCCAACTTGGGGGCCGGGATTGCCGCCAACACTCACAATGGCTTCGTATTTGACGGCGGCATCAGGGACCAGGCGGAAAACCGCGAGCACCCCGGCCTCACTGGGTTGTACCGTGGCTACGATCCTGCGGGGTGGGCTCAAATGCAACTGACGGGAATCAACGTGCCTGTCCGTATCGGGCACGCCACCGTGCTGCCGGGCGACCTGGTGCTCGCGACGGTGGACGGAGTCATATTTATTCCGCCGCACTTGGCCGCCGAGGCGATCGGGAGGGCCGAGTTCACGCTTCTCACAGACGCCTACAATTTTGAACTGAACGCCCAGGGGCTCAACAAGGGACAGCTCGAAGGGGGTTGGGACGCGGCGAAATACGCCGGTTTCGTGAAGTGGATTGACGCTCACCCAGAAAAGCTGAAGATGCCCCGCGCCGAATTCGATACCAGGGTGAAACAGGCGACTGAACGCCAGCAAGGCGGAGGCGCGGCTCCTGGAGCTGGTGGGCGCGGCGCGGCGCCTGGAGCGCCTGCGGCGGCTCCCGGTCGATGATCCTTTGGCCCGCATTTCTCAGTGCGCCCAACGGCGCAGGTTCAACGCGCATACGGACGGCGTTGAACCTGTTCTGGCAAGGGGAGCGACGGGTTCCTTGCACATCGAAGCAGAGCCGTCCTGAACGACGATCTGCCGGGCCGCCGTCCACCGGCCGCCGTTAGCGACAACTATGCGGTAGATGGAAGTCACAGGAGAACTCAAAAATGGCTATCAAAGAGTCCGTCAAGAAGCTGACTGGACGGCGGTCATTCCTGAAAGGCGCCGGGGTTGCAGTTTTGGGCGCCGGCTTCTGGGCCGATGAGACCCTGGACGCCCAGCTCCAGCATACAAACACGGCCTCCAAACCGTCCGCGCTCCGGATTACCGATGTGAGGATGGCGGGCCAGATCATTCGCCTGGATACGAACCAAGGCCTCGTTGGGTATGGAGAAAACCGCGATGGCGCCATCCCGAGCTACGTTCTGGAGCTGAAGCGGAACGTGGTTGGCGAGAACCCCTGCAACATCGACTCCATCTTCCGGAAAATCAAACAGTTTGGGTTTCACGGCCGGCAGGGCGGCGGCGTTTCCGGCATGGAAATCGCCCTGTGGGATTTGGCGGGCAAGGCATACAACGTGCCTATTTGGCAGATGCTCGGCGGACGTCACCGCGATAAGATCCGAATCTACTGCGATACGCCGGGAGCCGGGGACCCGAAGGTTTTCAAGGAGCGGTTCGACCGCCGCAAGGCTGATGGCTTCACGTTTTTCAAAGCGGACGTGGGCTATAACCTGGTCTCTAATGTACCCGGAACGGCAGTCTATCCCTCCGGCGCCGACATCAATGGAAGCACGGTACATATGTTTACCGGGATGGAGCTTACCGACAAAGGGATCGCCTTGATGGCGGAATATATGGCGAAAGTGCGCGAGGCTGCGGGCTGGGATGTGCCGATTGCCACGGACCACTTCGGGCATATCGGCGTGAACTCCTGCATCAAGCTCGCCAGAGCGTTTGAAAGATACAATTTGGCCTGGATGGAGGATTTCATCCCCTGGCAGTACACGGACCTGTGGAAGAAGATCACTGACGCTACTGAAGTTCCGACGTTGACGGGCGAGGACATCTTTCTGAAAGAGGGTTTCGCCGAACTGGCGAAGAATCATGCCGTGGATCTTCTTCAACCCGATCTGCTGACATCCGGCGGGATTCTGGAGACCCACAAGATCGGCGACCTCCTCCAGGAGTACGGGGTGCCAATGGTCCTGCACAACGCCAGTAGTCCCGTAGGATCATTCGCCAACGTGCAGTGCGCCGCGGCTACCGAGAACTTCCTGGTGATGGAGAACCACGCTGTAGACCGGCCTGAGTGGGGAGACATTATCTCCAATATCAAACCCATTATCGACAAAGGCTACATCAACGTGCCCGAAGGCCCAGGGCTTGGGATCACCATCAACGAAGAAGCGCTCAAGAAGAGTTTGGGAGAAGGCGGGCGCTACTTCGAGCCTACGCAGGAATGGGACCTTGATCGAATGTCACCGGGACGGGGCGGACAGCCCGCGCCGGGTGGCGCTCCGGCCGCACCAGCGGTCAGGCGTCCTAACGACCGGCTTTGGAGCTGATCCGGCGTTGAAACATCTCGGCGCTGCTTACGCGCCAATGGCGGCGAGTGAAACGGGGGGTAGCCTGAATCGGGTGATTATTGACGAAGATGGCGCACTTCAGGCTGGCCCGTGTTTTCAGTCAGCGGAATTAGACTAGCGAAGGACAACCAATGAAACGCTGGTGGTATTTGGGCGCCGTTCCACTTGTAATTCTGGTGGGCTGGGCAGCAGCTCAGCCCGCCGCAGATCCTCTGATCGAAGGCTTCCGTAAAGTTGAAGTAGCGTCGGTCGCGGACGCGACCGAACAGCTCTACGGACAGCGGGCCTACATGGCGCATGACATGAGGCCGCTGTTCAAGACCAAGTTCGCCGGACCGGCTGTGACCGTACTCCTGAAGAAGGAAGAACACAAAGAGGGCTCCGCCGCGTCGCAGGGGATGCTGGACGCGATCGACTCCGCGCCGCCGGGCTCGGTGTACGTCATGGTGTTGGAGAACGGGCTCGATTACGGCGGTGTGGGCGCGCTGATGGTCACGGCGATGAAGTACCGCGGGCTCGCCGGCGCGATTGTCGATGGCTCGATCCGGGATACGCCGCAAATCACCCGCCTGCAGTTCCCCGTTTTCAGCCGGGGAATAGCGCCTTCGACGACGATCAATCACTTCCGCCTCGCGGGCGTGAATATTCCAGTGAATTGCGCGGGAGTCACGGTGAACGCGGGCGACATCATCGCCGCCGATGAAGACGGCGTAGTCGCAGTGCCCAAAGCTCGCGCGGCCGAGGTCCTGAAGAAAGCCGAGGAGCTCGATAACACGGAGCACAGCATGCTACCGTTCATCGAGAAATTCAAGTCGCTCAAGGAAGCCGTGGAGAAGTTCGGCAGGATCTAGTCCAGCGGGTCAGTGATCGGCTATACCGGCTTGGCTGACCGCTGAGGGCTGATGGCTAGGTTGACCTGGTGGTCACTGACCAGGCGCGCAGAGTGAGAATTATGGCGTCAGCCTGAGAAGTGAGCGGTTATTGATGAAGATGGCGCACTTCAGGCCGGCGGGATTTCCCTGCGGAGGAATCACATGAAAAGAACGATTCTAATTGCGTTGACCGCATGCACCGTCTTGGGCGTGTGGCCTGCCTTCGCTCAAATAAAACTGACGAAGGAACGAATCATATTCTACACGTCGGAGTGGAAGGGCGAGCGCTTTGCCGACGGACGGCCGAAGGTGGCGGATGATCTGCTCAAGCGAGTTCTCGATTTGCAGATCGAGGATCTCCAGGACTACGTCCGGGCCCAAGGCTACAATGCCACGTTCGAGGGTGGCTGGTTGGGCCTCCACATCGACCAACCGTTTGCCGGCCGCGCGGTCACGGCGCAATTCATGCCGCGGCGGCCGGATATGGCGAATGCCATCAATGAGGAGGGCAAAGCTGCGGGACAACCAATTGGCGGCGGCAACACCAGAGTCGTCAATGAGCTGGTGATGGGCGACACGATGGTTGCCGACGGCTATGGAAAGATCATCGGGGGGACGCTAATAGGTGGAAGTATTGCCAGGAGCCTCGCCGCAAAAACCCATAACGGATTCGTATTCGATGCAGGCTTAAAGGATACCGAGGACATGAGGTCGATCCCGTTTCTCAACGGCTTTTATCGCGGATACGACCCGCAGTCGTGGTCTGAAGTTCAGTTGACGTGTATTGACTGCCCGATCCGTATCGGCCGCGCTGTTGTGTTGCCGGGGGATTTGGTTCTAGCCAAGACGGACGGAGTCCTCTTCATTCCGGCACAGCACGCGGCCGCGGCGATCAAAAGATGCGAGTTCACCGGCCTTCAGGATGCGTATAACGGAGAACTGGCCGCTTCAGGCGCCAGTGCAGGCGGCTGGACGCCGGAGAAATATGCTGCCTTTGTGAAGTGGATTGACGCTCACCCCGACAAGTTGAAAATGACGCGTGCCGAATTGACTGAGATGGTGACTGAAGCCAGCAGGCCTCGCACTGCTCCAGGAGCTGGTGGCGGCGCGCCGCCCGGAGGACCTGGGGCGGCGCCGGGAGGACCCGGGGCGGCTCCGGGCCGATGATCCTTCACGTCATGAGGATTGGGGGCATCGCCTGGCTTCTGGCCGGCATTGTCGTGATGGGACTCTTCTCACCCGTACTCTGCCAGTTGAGCGATACGACGGAAACGCGACAGGTTGCGCCCGATCCCGCTGTTTATGCCTCGTTCTTTCGTCAGGCCTCGGAATCGGCAGACGCCTCAGGATTTGTCATCCTCGGGTTCTCAAAGCCGGGCCTGTCTAATGGCGGGCCCGTTCAAGAAGCGCTCGGCCTCACGGATGAGCAGACTAAGGCCCTGAATGCTGTTGCGGCCGATTGTACCGCTGAGCTTCAGTCCTTCGATCGCTCTGCGGGCCCTTCCATCTTCGAGTTTCGTCTCGAACTGATGGGGTCGAAGCCTGTTTCCCGGGCGTCACAGAAGTTGAAGGAACTGGAGAGCGAACGAACTCAGATTGTGCTGGACCACGTACGAGAACTAAAGGCCGCCTTGGGCGAGCTACAATTCCAGGCGGTCGATTCCTATCTTCGCTCCAAGAAGAACGGCGGATTGTTCCTCCCTCTGGTCCCTGGCAGGACATAGAACGAACCCTGACCATAGGCCAAGGTATCCGCAAAGTGAATTAACGACATAACGATTCCTTTCCATTGCCCCTGCCGTGCGGAAAGTGGCCGCCTTCAGCCACCTGAGCGTATAGTCATGAAGCCGGATAACTGCTAGGGCATGGTAAGCGGGATTCAATGCCTTTGACCTTTTCGGCCGCACGACTGGTCTATTTGGGCGCTATCTCGCCGATGCACCCGCATGCGGCAGAACTACGGGCTGGCTAAATTGGCGCTTATGGGCCGGGAGCCCTGCTCATGTGCGAACGCTTTATGCGGCTAGCTTCAGGTATGCGAGCAGGACGGGGAGGGCGAAGAGGGTGCTGTCTACTCGGTCTAAGAAGCCGCCGTGGCCGGGGAGGATGGCGCTGCTGTCTTTTACGCCGGCTCCGCGCTTGATCGCCGATTCCACCAGGTCTCCGAGTTGGCCTGCGGCGTTTACGGCTACGGTCAACGCGATTGCGACGGGGATGGAAACGCCTACAAAGCCTACGAGGTAGGCCCCTGCGAGGAGTGCGGAAGCGGCTACAGAGGCTGCGGCGCCTTCCCAGGATTTCTTCGGACTCACTCGCGGCGCCATCTTATGCTTGCCGAACTTGCGGCCAATGTAATACGCGCCGCCGTCGCCTGTCCAATTCACCAGGAGGGCGTACATCAGCCAGTGCGGATTGGCCTCGCGCAGGGGGATGGCGCATTTCCAGCAGCCGAAGACGTAGACTACTCCGGTTAGGAGGAGCGCGGCGCGGGGCAGGGCTTTGGAGAGGTCGTCGGCACGCATGGCGAAGGTCAGGGCCAAGAGCGCAGCCCCAAGAATCACCATCCACGCTTCACCTTGCCATGCCAGCAGAAGGAGCCCTAAGCCGAATCCCAGGGGGCCGGGTTCGCCGAAACCGTAGTTGGCGGCGACGCTGTTGTATTCGTGATAACTGAGAACGGCTACGGCCACCAGCACTGCCAGGAACAGCCACGTATGGGCGAACAGAACCACGTAGGTGACGACGGGGATCAGCGCGGCGGCGGTCAGAAGCCTCTTCATGTGGGCCGAAGCGCTTCCAGGATATTGCGGGCGTGCTGCTTGACGGCATCGACGGCGTCCCGCGCGCGCGTTTCGCCGAGCCCGCCATAGCGGCGGTCGCGTTTTTGATAATCGAGCACAGCCTGAAGCAGGTCGGCCCGCGAGAAATCGGGCCAGAGCGTCTCGGTGATGTACAACTCGGCGTAGGCGATCTGCCACAGAAGGAAGTTGCTCAAGCGCATCTCCCCGGAAGTGCGGATGAGCAGGTCGGGATCGGGGCAGGAGGCCGTATAGAGGCTGGCCGAGATGGTTTCTTCGTCGATCTTTAGCGTGCCGATGCTGCCATCGAGACGCGCCATTTCGAGGATTCCGTTGAAGGCGTCTACAATCTCGGCACGGCCGCCGTAATTGATGGCCAGGTTGAGCAACATGCCGCGATTCGAGGCCGTGGCCTCGGCTGTGGTCTCGAGTTCCCGCCGGACCGGCGCAGGAAGCGCCTCCAAGCGGCCGATGGGCTGAAGGCGGACGTCGTTCTTCTGCAGTTCCGGAAGCTCCTGCTTCAGGTAATGCTGCAAGAGCCGCCACAGCGTTTCCACCTCGGCGCGGGGCCGCTTCCAGTTTTCCACGGAAAACGCGTAGAGCGTGAGTACCTTGATGCCCAGGCGCGCGCAGGTTTCGACGCTGGTGCGCACGGCGTTGATGCCCGCCCGGTGACCCGCGACTCGGGGCAGCGTGCGCTGCTTGGCCCAACGGCCGTTGCCGTCCATGATAATCGCGATATGCGCAGGCAGTCTTTCGGGGTCGATGGCCTGGGCAAGCGGCCAGTCCTTATCCCCGGGCTGCATGGCTTCGAGTAACGCCTTCATCAGGAAAAACCCATGATACAACGGCGCGCGCGTTCCGCCCTCAAAACCCGTTCCACCAATTGCCGCGGTTTCGTTCTAACGCGATCCCAAATAGATGTCGTGGATGCGAATGATGCCCAGGGCGCGGCCGGCCGGGCCGATCACCGGAAGGGCGGAAATCTGCGACGGGCGGCTCTCCATGGTTTCGAGCGCTTCGCCGAGGGTTGCTTCGGGGCCGATGGTGACCGGGTGAGGCGTCATCACGTCGGCGGCGTTGAGGCCGCGAATATCGTCGTGCGAGGTGAGCGCGCGCCGCAGATCGCCATCGGTGATGAAGCCGGCGAGCGCGCCGCCCGAGACCACACAGGCGCCGCCCAGCGGCTTGAGAGTCATGGCGATGATCACGTCTTTGAGCGACGCTTCCGGGGCGACGAAGGCGGCTTCGGCTTCGCCGTGCATCGCCTCGGCGACGGTGAGGTTCAAGTTCCGGCCGAGCTGTCCGCCGGGGTGGTAGCGGCCGAATTCCTCGGGAGTGAAATTCCGCGCGCACATGAGCGCGATTGCCAGCGCATCGCCGAGCGCCAGCGCCGTGACCGCGCTGGCCGTGGGGGCCAGGTTGTTGGGATCGGCTTCGCGCTCCACGGAGGCGTCGAGCAGGACGTCCACCTGCGCGGCGATGGGCGAGTTTGCGTTGCCCAGTATCCCGATGATCGGCGAGCGGAACTCGCGCAGCAGGGGCGCGAGCGCCAGCAACTCCGGGGAAGAGCCGTTCTTCGAGATCACTACCGTCGGGTCGCCGCGGGTGTAGATCCCCAGATCCCCATGCACCGCTTCGGCGGGGTGGAGATAAACGGAAGCAGTGCCGGTGCTGCACAGGGTGGCAACGATCTTGCGCGCGATGTGCCCGGATTTTCCGATTCCGGTGACCACGACCTTGCCGGGGTGGGCCAGAATCAGGTCCACCGCGCGAATCAGTTCGCCGTTCAGGCGGCTGGCGGCGCGGGAAAGCGAGCCCGCTTCAATCTCAATGGCGGCGCGCGCGGCGGCGAGCCATTCCTGTTTGGCGGCCTCGGACGACATGGAAACTACATCATCTCAGAAATGGGCGCAGGCGGAAGCCGGGGCGGGTGAGGTAAGGGGCTTGCGGAAAAGGTCTGGAGACGTGTTGCCTCCCGGCTCCGCCGAGGAGGCAAGGACGGGCAGGCTAAAGCATGCCCCACCTGAGGACAGCGGGCGCTTCGGCTTGCCCGTGCTGGGGTCGGGTGAGGAACGACGGAAGGATCCGAAGGCGCTGAATCGCAAACGCTTGGGGCGGCGTCAGGCGACGGCGGCAGGGTTGCGGCCCATGAGCGCCCCACGGGCGAGTGGTTCGATACAATGGCTCTTATGCGAATTGGTGGGCTACTTCTGGCCGCGCTGGCAGCTTTGCCGGCGTTTTCTCAGGCGCCGATCCGGCTGCAGGTGGATGCAACCGAGGTCGCGCGCCGTCTGTTTCACGTCAGGATGAATGTTCCGGCGCAGCCGGGGCCGCTGACGCTCCTGTATCCGAAATGGATACCGGGAGAGCACGCGCCCACGGGGCCTCTGGAGAATCTGGTGGGGCTGCGGATTGCGGCGGGGGGGCAGACGCTGGCGTGGCGGCGCGACGACGCGGAAATGTACGCCATCCGCGTGCAGGTTCCGGCGGGCGCCTCGGCGGTGGATGTGAGCTTCGACTTCATCACGCCTCCCGATTCGCCGGGCTTCTCGTCGGGGAGCTCCACTACCACGGAACTTGCGGTGATCAGTTGGAACCAACTGGTGCTCTATCCTCAGGGGAGCCAGCCGGATGGATTGCAGTACGAAGCGTCGCTGCGGCTGCCCCCATCGTGGAAGTTCGGGACGGCGCTGCCGGTGCGGAAGGCCGAGGGCGGCCTCGTGGAGTTTGCGCCGGCTTCGCTGACCACGTTGATCGATTCGCCCCTTTCGGCCGGCGCCTGGTATCGCAGGGTGGACATCGGAACGGACCGGGGAGCGCCGCACTTCCTGGACATTGCGGCGGACAGCGCACGGGCCACGGAAATGGACGCGGATACGGTGGCCGCGTACAAGCGCCTGGTTGCCGAAACCGGCGCGCTTTTCGGAACGCGGCACTATCGCGTCTACGATTTCCTTTACACGCTGAGCGATCACGTGGCGCATTTCGGCCTGGAGCACCACGAATCTAGCGACGACCGGGTAGGCGAGCGCACCCTGCTCGACCCGGGGCTGAAGCTTGCGAGCGCCGCATTGCTGCCGCACGAGTTCGTACACTCCTGGAACGGGAAGTACCGGCGTCCGCAGGGCCTGGTTTCGGGCGAGCACGACGGCGGCTACGATTTTCCGATGAAGGGGGAGTTGCTGTGGGTGTACGAGGGGCTGACGGAGTATCTGGGCTACGTCTTGACGGCCCGGAGCGGCCTTGAAACGCCGCAGCAGTTCCGGGAAGCGCTGGCGATCGACGCGGCCTCTCTTGATGCGAGTTTCGGCCGCACCTGGCGCCCGCTGGAGGATACGGCGGTTGAGGCGCAGGTGCTGTACGAAGCCCCGATGGATTACCGCAACTACCGGCGCAGCACGGAGTTTTACCAGGAAGGCGGGTTGATCTGGCTGGAGGCCGACGTGCAAATCCGGCAGCTCAGCAAGGGCTCGAAGTCGCTGGACGATTTCTGCCGCGCGTTTTTTGGCGGGCAGGGCGGGGCGCCGGCGATGAAGCCGTACTCGTTCGACGACGTGATGGCCGCGCTGAATGCCACGCAGCCTTATGACTGGGCGGGGTTCTTCCGCTCGCGGATTTCCGCCATTACCGCGCATGCTCCCCTTGGCGGGATTCAAAACGGCGGTTGGAAGCTGACTTTCACGAGCACTCCTTCGGACGTGTTTAAGGCCTACGAGCAATCGCGGAAGGTGAACGATTTCAGCTACTCGCTGGGCATGAAGCTGAACGAAGAGGGCGGCGTGGCGGATGTGGTGATGAACGGCCCGGCGCAGAAGGCGGGGCTGGCTCCGGCCGTGAAACTGGTTGCCGTCAACGGCCGGGAATACACGCCCGCGACCCTGCACGACGCAGTGCAGGCCACGGCATCCGGCGCGAAGCCCATCGAGTTGCTGGTGAAAGACGGCGAGTATTACCGCACCCTCCGGTTTGAGTACGGCGGCGGAGAGAAGTATCCGCAACTGGTGCGCGATACGGCGGTTCCGGACCTGCTTTCGGCGATCGCCGCCGCTGCC
>CAIYHG010000092.1 GCA_903925975.1 uncultured Acidobacteriia bacterium
ATCCGCGCTGTCTTTGTCCACGACATCCAGGACACCGATTTCAGACCCCTTGAATTTTAACGATAACGACGCGCCTTTCTCAGCTGAGACGAGAAGGTGACGGAAGGGACCCATGGGACTCGGCTGCCCCGGCTTCCACTGCGCGGAGCGCTGCACCTGCTGATCCTCGTAGGCGATGATGCGGCCGTTGTCGTCCGTTCCCGGAAACAGCGGCTCGGGCAGCGTGTAGTTCCTGGGCTTGTCCGGCACGGGGAAGGCGGTCATCAGCGCATCCACGAATTTCGCAATCGCCTCGCCGTAGATCTTCGCGCCGGCATCGGTCGGGTTGATACCGTCGGCAAAAAACGTTTCGGCGGTAATTCCGTTAGTGCGAATTTGCTGCGCCGCGTATTGCGCCAGTTCCACGTTCGGCTTGCCATCGGCGGAGAATGCATTAGCGGTAATTTCAGTGGTGATGATCTTCATCGCCGCGTACTGCGCCAAGTTCACGCTCGGGATGCCGTAGTGATCGGCGATCTGCTCGCAGACCTTGATGTATTCCGGTGTCCTGTGAGCGCGATAATCGGCGAGCATCTCCGGCGTCAGCGTGTAGACGAGGATGCGGCTGTGCGTCGCGCGGTAGAGCGTGACCTGCCGCACGAGCCCTTCGAGCGCGAGCTTCGCCTGATCAACCGGCACGTTCCGGTCGTCGGCCGCGAAGTCGAGGATCGCCAGGTGGCCGCTCGCGATCACCTCGCCGAAGACCGGTTGCCCGCGGCTGACCCGGTAGAGGCCGAACCAGCTCCCGCCCGGCTGCGAGTGCCGCGTCTCGTGGATGCCCGCCTGCGGGAAATATTTCTTGAAGCCCTGCACCATCTGGAACGAGTAGCGCAGGTTCGCATCCTTCAGCCCCGTACCGGCGAGCACCGAGTCACCGATGAAGAACAGGTACTGGTTCCCCACCCTGTCGTTTTTCAGGAAGTGCTGGCTGTTCGGAATCCCGCCGCGCACCTGGTAGAAGTCCGCACCCGCGGATGCGGCATACACGGCGTTCACACCAACGCCCGCGCTCACGACCAGCGCGATAACAAGCTTTCTGATTCTCATAACTGGTTTCCTATTCGTACCCGATTTTCAAATCCAACACGTAGCACGCTCATGCTGCGATCATCATCCAGACGGAGCGGCGGCATTCCTGCCGCCGGGAAGAGGGCGACCAGAGTGTCGCCCCCCCCCACGGCACCAATGCGGCCACCCTCGGTGCGCTGGACTACGGCGCCTTGATTGCTTGTCTCCTGATTAATTCGCAAGTCCATAATACAGGAAATAGGCCTTACTGTCGCAACGTGGGCAACTCGGTCACACGCAAACGCGCACAGCCATAGGGGATCAGTTCCACATCCTCCACGGGCTCCGAGGAAACGGCCGGGCTGACCGGCGGCGCGGCGGGATCGGCGGCCGTGTTCTTCCAATCCGGCAGCAGCGCCAGGAGCCGCTTATCAACAAAGACGTTCTCGGTCTTCAGCTTGTCCATGCCCCATTGGGGCAGGCGGCGCGCCTTGGCCTTGATGACGCCGGGCGCGTCCTCGGTGGTGACAACCTGCTCAT
>CAIYHG010000093.1 GCA_903925975.1 uncultured Acidobacteriia bacterium
CCAACGGTAGCGACGCAAGGTAGCGCGGGCGCCTTTCTTCCTCTGCTCGCGGCGGCAACAAGAGACGATAGAGACTCCCAGGCGCGATTCGAACCGATCCCCAATTCTGACGCAATCTGCCCGCCCGCTTACCAGCCTCATCACGCGCGAGCGCCGCGCCCCGCGGGAGGACGGCAGGGTTGGGATTTGAGGACGCCGGCGATGGATAGCCGGGACAGGTACTCACAAGCGTGGCGAGCGCGAAAAGCCGCTTGCTGCCCCAGCCGAAGACAAGCGAATCGGCGGCTGATCGCGCGAATAGCCGACTCCGGCGCCTCTCTGCCGCCGCCCGGGCGCGGCGGGCGTAAGTCCTAAACTTTCCGGCCGCGACCGCCGATCTTCCGCACGGAGCGAATGTGATGCCAATATTCGATACGGAGCGTTTTGGGCGTATCTCTTTTGAAGCGGAATCGGAAATCGAGTTTCCGGCAGGGTTGCCGGGTTTCGAGCGTCTCCGGCGTTTCGTGGCGTTGACCCTGCCCGAAACGGAGCCGCTGATCTACCTCCAAAGCGTGGAGGAGCAGACGTGCCTTCTGACCGCGCCGGCCGGGGCGGTTGACCCGGAATACCGGCTGTCGGCGGCCGCCGAGGATTTCGAAAGGATCGGGCTTCGGCCCCGCCGCGGCCCTGCCGCAAGCGACGGCGTCCTTTGCTTGTTCGTGCTGTCGCTGCGCGAGCAGGGCGCTACCGCCAACCTGCTTGCGCCGATTCTGATCAACCCGCGCAACCGCAGGGGCGTGCAGGCGATCTCGCAGGAGGAATACTCGCACCAGCATGCGCTGGCGCCCTTAGAGGCCGCCGTATGCTCATGATGTCGCGCCGCGAAGGGGAAAGCATTCTGGTCGGCGATGACGTTGAAATCGTGATCGCCCGGATTTCCGGCGCGCGCGTGAAGGTGGGGATTCGTGCGCCCCGGGAGACGCCGGTTATGGCGCGCGAAGCGCTGGTGGTGCGCGATGAAAACCGGGCGGCCGCAGCCGCCGCGCACGGCGGCCTCGTCGCACAACTTGTTTCGTCGTTGCGCGCTCCTCAAGTTTCGGCGCTCAGCTCCGATAAGGAAGCTGACCGGCAAGAAGCCGGAAATCGAAAACTGAAAGGAATTCAGTATGGCATTCTCGATCCAAACCAACGTCAACGCGCTTGTTGCGCAGGAAAACCTCAACGTAAACAGCCAGTTTCAGAGCCAAACAATCCAGCGGCTCACCTCGGGCTACCGTATCAACCAGTCCGGTGACGACGCGGCGGGCCTGGCCATCGCGAACAAGTTCCGCAGCGATACCGCCGAGCTCACTCAGGGCGTTCGCAACGCCAACGACGGCATTGCGCAGTTGCAGATCATCGACGGCGGCCTGAACAACATCAGCAAGATGCTCGACCGCATGAAGACGCTGGCGACGCAATCGGCGTCCTCCACGTACACGGGTGATCGCGGCACGCTGCAATCGGAATACAGCAAACTGATTTCGGAAATCGACCGGCAGGCGAGTAACGTCGGGCTGGGCGGAGCATCGGGAACCGACCAGGGGCGCTTCGTGAAATCGCTGGGCGTCTATTTGGGCGGCGCCTCGCAGACGCAGGACAATGCCTCGGTGACTGTGGACCTTACCTCCGGGCGCGTGGATAGCGCCTCGCTGGGAATCTCCAGTACGAGCATTCAGGGCACGATGCCGACCACCACGCTGGCCGCCGACGTCATCAATAAGAATGCCGCCAACGCCAAATTTCTGGAGAACACGAGCCAGAGCTTCACGATCGCCACGGCGGGGGTCGAAAAGACCTTCACAATCGACGGCGGATCCGACGGACTCACCAAAGACCAGTTCATCTCCGCCCTCAACGTACAGTTGAGCGGAAGCGGCGTTTCGGCTTCAGTAGACGCCACCTCCGGCAGCCTGAAACTGGCCAGTACGAACGGCTTTGTGTTCCAGGCCGTGAATGCGGGAACGGTTGCCGAAAACGCCGTAACGGCCGGGACATACCAGAAGAGCACGATAGTTTTCGACGGCGGCGTAGTGACGGACTACGATCCGGACTTGGCTGGCGGCGGCGCGGATTCCCGCGTGATGACAATCCGGGTGAATGGAACGGATCTCGCCGATACGGTCACCCTCGCCGGCGCGGCGCAGACGAAGGACCAGATCTTCACGTCGTTCAAGAACGCAGTGGCGGGAAGCGGCCTGGAAGTGATCCGGGTCGGGGACCACATGTACCTGCAGGGCGACAAGGCGTTTTCGGTAACCAATGTGTTCACCGACGACGGAGGAACGACCAGCGCCGGCGGACCCGCGAACCTGATGGCGAACGGGGCGCACGCCGGAGCGGGCACGGCGCCCGCCGCATCCGACGTGACCTCGGGCGCGAAGGACGCTCTGACGAAACTGGGCTTGGCGCTCGCCTCGCTCGGTACGGTGCAGGGCACGGTTGGAGCCGGCCAGAACATGCTGAACTATGCGGTGCGTCTGGCGCAATCGCAGATCTCCAACTTCTCAGCCGCCGAATCGCGCATCCGCGACGCCGATGTGGCGGCCGAAGCGGCGAATCTGACCAAGGCTCAGGTGTTGCAGCAGGCTTCGATGGCGGCGATGGCCCAGGCCAATTCCGCTCCACAGGCCGTGCTGGCGCTGCTGAGGGGCTAGTTTAGGGGCGCGCCGGCGGCGCGTTCCGGGCGGCGGCGTGGAAGGCGCCGCCGGATAAACAGAAGCGGGGCGGGCTTAGGCCCGCCCCGAGGCTTTTCCCCGGCCGAAGAAAGGGGCGGGCCGAGTGGGGCATGCCTCCATTCGGCCCGGAGCTGCTTATGTCGACTTCGAGCACGACTATCTTCAGCGGCAACAGCCGTTACGCGCAGGACTTTACGGCGGTAATCAGCCGCGCGGTGGCGATCGCTTCTCTGCCGATCACGCAACTGAACAACGAGAAGACGAACCTCACCGCGCAGCAGGCCGAGTTGCAGACAATGAACTCAAGAGTGAGCGCGCTCGAGACCGCGATTCAAGGCGTGGAGAGCGCTCTCGGAGGCGCGTCGTTCGAAGCGGTTGTGTCGGACGATTCGAAACTCGCCGCTACCGTATCCGATGGGGCGGCTGAAGGGGTTTACACCGTCGACGTCGTCGATCCCGGGGCGTATGCCTCCAGCATGACCAGCTCGAGTTGGGACTCTGCCTCGGGGACGCGCTCGTACGCTCTGAGTTTCGGCGGCGTGTCCTACGCGTTCTCGCCGCAGGATAATAGCGCCGCATCGATAGCTGCGGCCGTCAACGAGAAGTTCAGCGATAAAGTGAGAGCCGTTGTCGTGAACGCCGGCAGCGCGGCGAGTCCCGACTACCGGATTTCGCTTCAGGCGGTAAAGCTTGGCAACTACACTCCGGATCTGCTGGTGGACGAGGCGAGCAAGCAGAAACAACAGGTCGCCGGCGCCGAAGCGAGCTATATAGTGAATGGCTCGGGCGTGACGGTGCATAGCTCTTCCCGGAATATCACAATTGCGACGGGGCTCTCTGTAACGCTCAAGGCGAAGGACGATGGCAGCCCAGTCAGCATCACGCTGACTCGTTCCACGGGGGCGGTGGCCGACGCGCTTGCCACTTTTGTCACGGCATACAACGGACTAGTGGACGAACTGGACGCCCAGCACGGCTCAGACGCCGGCGCGCTCGCCGGAGCGACCATCTTGGGCGATGTTTCCGACGCGGCGAGCGCCATAGCGACCTACGTTGGGAGCGGCGAGGGCATCCGGTGCCTGGCCGATCTGGGGCTGGAACTGGATAGCGCCGGCAAGATGAATCTGAACGCGTACAAGCTGATGGCCGCTGATTTGACGGCATCTTCCGAGGTGACAGCCTTCCTTGGTTCGACGGCGAAGGGCGGCTTCTTGAAATGGGCCGCGGACCGCATCTCCGTTCTCCAGGATTCGGAAACGGGCCAGCTAGCGGCAGCCGAGGCAACGGTGGGAGCGCAGATAGCCGATGTGGCGTCGTCGATCTCCGATCAGCAGGCCCGCGTAGACGAGATTCAGAAGAATATGGAGGAGCAGATGGCCACTCTTGACGCTCTAATTGCGAGCCTGGAGCAGCAATACACCTACATTTCCGGCATGTTCACTTCCATGCGCGACGCGAGCAGCCAGTATGCCTGAGGACAACGGCGCAAGGGCCGAGCGTATTCGGGAGGCGATCGTCTCGGAAGAGTACGGACTCGCGCTCCGGTTGTGGGAAGCCTGGGTATGTGAGCTACGGGCGACGCCGGTCGCCGAGGCTCGCGCCGGCGAGTTCGGCGAGGCCCAGGCGCTCATAGAATGGAGCCGGGGCGTGTTGGCGGGCGCGCGGGCGCGGCGCCGCGGGTCCATGGCGGCAGCGCGGGCCGCAGGCGCCTACGCGGGCGCCGGGCAACGTCGCGCCAGCGTAATACGCACCTGCGGGTGAAATGGCAGCGGGGTGCGTTACGGAGGGTCTGCCGGCACCCAGCCAGGGAAGCGGAATTAGGGACGTGCGCCGGAAACGGGCGTTGACGTCGGGGAGGATGCTCGTTCGTCTCCGAGAGCGGCGCGTGAACGCCCGACCGAGTGGGCAAGCGGGCAGACGCCATGCCGCCGCAAGGGCGGCTTCGGGAAGTCTGCCGCCATGGAGTAGCGAAGTTCCGCCGGCCCTACCGGCACGCCCAGGCTCAGTGGGGCGAGAGGGCGTTGGACCAGGCGCCTAGAGCAGGCCGCGCCAGCGGCGGCCATCGCCGTCCGGCTCTACCCACCGGGATTGCCGAGCGCGGAATCCGGAGGGCCGGGCTGCTGGAGGAATGAATGCGGTAGGCCAGGACAGGCCCGCTGGGCCATCCCGCCACCATGCTATCCGCAAGGCTGCCGCGCCACGCCGGTTCCAGAGTACCTTCCAGGGGTCGATTGCCTCGCGGCTCGCGCGTAGCGGCGGGTCCACTCGTTGTCGCCCGCCGGGCGCTGGCCACGGTCATCCCATCACCGGGGCGCTCGGCCTGTTCCCTGGCAGGCTTTTCGTTGCGCCTCAACGCGCGCTGAACCGGCCCGCGAAGGCGTCCTCTAATGGGCGCGAACATCCCCGGCGGTCCGGGCAGCGGCAGGGAAAGAGCCGCGCGGCTCCGTGCGGATCGCTTCCGCGGAGAGCAACACCACATCCACCCGGCGATTGTGCATGCGTCCGGCTTCGGCTGAATTGTCGTCAACCGGCGCATTCTCGGCATATCCGGCAACGGACATGCGTCCTGTGGGAATTCCGAGTTGCCGGCTGAAGAGTTCCAGCATGGCGATGGCTCGCGCCGCGGAGAGTTCCCAATTGCTCCGGAATCGGGAATTATGAATCGGGATCGAATCCGTGTGCCCCTCCAACCGGAGCGGATTTGGAACCGCCCTTATCTCGGAAGCGATCCTGGCCAGTGTGGGGAGGCTCGCGATAGTGATCTGGTCGTCTCCGGAAGGGAAGAATGCGGCCTCGCGGAGGCTGATGACCAAGCCGCGCGGCTCAAGGGAAAGCTGGACCGTGCCTGCACGCAGTTCGGGCTGCAGCCCTCGTTCGAGCGCAGCCTTGGATTGAACCAGGTCGGCGGGGTGGACCGCCGCCGCGGGGTCCGGGGCGGGGGGAGTGTTTGCGGGCGAAACTACAGCTTTTTGGGGGGGCGTTCTGTCGCGCCCGAGAATCTCGGAGAGGGCCGTGCTCATGGGGCCATGCGCGAGCGCCTGCCGGACAGACTCGGAGACTTCTCTGGCTTTGCCTCTATCCGTTTGCGTCGAGGCGAACATTACGACGAAGAACGCGAACAAGAGCGTGATGAAATCGGCGTAGGATACCAGCCAGCGATCGTGATTTTGGTGCGTGGGGGGCGTGCGCCGTCTCAATTCCGGCCTCCGGCCGCCGCCGAAATGCCGGAGACGGCGGGTGGACGGGGCGCCCGGGCCGCACTAGCCGGAACGCCCGATCCGGCGCTCTCGTAGGGTTCCAGTTTGAGCCGGATCAGAATGGGATTCAGCCCCTCGACGATCCCTTCCACGCCCAGAAGGGTCATTTCCATCAACAGCGTCTGTTGTTTCATGCGGGCCCGCAGCTTGTTCGCCGCGGGCAGAAACAGAATGTTGGCTGAACCGACTCCGTAGACCGTGGCAACGAACGCCACGGCGATGCCGTGGCCCACGGCTTGGATGTTCTCCAGGTCCTTCATTACCTGGATCAGGCCCATAACCGCTCCGATAATGCCGATGGTGGGCG
Organism: uncultured Acidobacteriia bacterium; assembly: GCA_903925975.1. GTDB lineage: Bacteria > Acidobacteriota > Terriglobia > Bryobacterales > Bryobacteraceae > BOG-224. Next base: position 6,261 of record CAIYHG010000093.1, read on the forward strand.
CATAGCCGCCCGCGGTTTCCCAGACCTTGGCCTCCTCCTCGGCAGCCTGCTCGCGGAGGGCCATATCGTTCTCCATAATTCTGCGGATCGCCTCCATGTCCGTACCGTCCACAACCAGGCGCAGGGCCTTGCCGAGGAAGGGATCGGGCGTGTCCTCCGCGTCGGTTTCGAGGCTGAGCAGGCCGTTCCGGCGGGCTTTGACGGCGTAGCGGACGAAGTGGTCCGAAACAGCGCCGAAAGAGAGCTTCCGCTCGAGAAAGACGTACTTGGCGCCACGCGCCGCGCGGCGGATTACGGGAAACGGCGTAGTGACGAGCACGGCTCCGAAGGTGCCGCCGAGGACGATGAAGGCGGCCGTGACCTGGACCACATCCTGAAGTTTGCCCCGTTCCAGCAACAACCCTCCGAGGATGCCTGCCAGAGCCAGCGCGAGGCCCGCCAGAGTAGAGAAATCAATTTGCGTTTCGGCGGCTGCGGCGGGCGATTGCGTCCCGCGGCGCCTCAGGATTTCGGGCATGGATCTAGCGGCCTCCGGCCCCGTTCCACTGGGGGCGGGGCTCCGCGTCGAGTGCCGCCGGTTGCGCCGTGGCCATTATCCTGCTCCGAAACTCGACAATACGGTCCACGATTTCGCCCTCCCGTTCGCGCACGCGGACGATGTGGCCGGTGACCAAGGTCAGCACCGTGTCGGGGGCGGCGTCCATGTGTTCGATTAGATCGGAGTTGAGAAAGAAAGGCGCCCCGTTTAGCCTCGTGAGCCGGATCATCGGACCCTCCCGTTCCCTTATCGGCTTGGCGCCTACGCGGCTTTAGGCGCGGGCGGGGGATAGAGCGGCCGTTTCGAAGCGTGGGGCCACTGGCCCGAAGAAGTCGCCGATCCGTTCGAGCGTCCTATCGGGTTCGTCCTCCAGGCGGCGGTCCACCACTGCGACCGTAGCTTGGACGGCCGAGCGGACGTTACCGTTTTCCCCGGCGCAGACGTAGAAGCCCGATAGCGTTTCCGCGATGCGCTTCGCCAGAGCCATGGCTTCGGGGCGCGTCAGGGTCAGCTTGGCCACGAAGAGCTCCGAATCCCAACGCGCCAGCACGGCGTCGGGCGGAAGGCTTGACCGCAGGCGCTTGGCTACGCTAGCGGCCAATTCGAGCGACGTGGCGTCGCCAAACGTCCGGGTGGCCGCATCCACGCCGGCCGCGCGCAGAAGAAGAAGCGAATAGTTCTCCGGCCCCGCGGCGCGGATGCAAGCGGCGAATTCTTCCCGGGTAAGCAGGGAACTCATACTCTCTGCCAGCGCGGCGCGCTCCAGGGCGTCGATGCGATTGTGGAGCATGCGGATTTCCACCTGGAACTGGGAGATGGTGAGCCGGTGCTGCTTCCGCATGTCCTCGACTGTTTGTTCCACGCCATCCGCTGTTTCGAGGATCACGGTCCGTATCAGGGCCGATTCCGTGGACGAGGCCACATCCCTCAAACGATTCAATCCGCCGCGCAGCCGCGCTTCGTTTTCGCCTTCCCCCTGGGCCAGGCTTTCCACTATTTCTTCGAGCGCGCGAACGGAACTGGATAGCTCCTCCTTGATGTTGGCGATGTATTTGCCGGCTTTATTCCGGTAATCCCGCAACAGCTCCCGCAGGGCTCCCTGGCTAGCCTGCAGTGGGGCTAACTCGCCGCCCGCGGCGGAGCGCGCCAGCGCCTCCAAATCACGGCGGTAGGGCGCGGTGATGCCTTCCTCAAGGTCGATGGCGTAGCGGGCCGCGTCCCGGACGGCAGTTACGTAGCAATCGAGCGTGATCTGCCGCAGCCGGTGCGCGCGTTCCAGTTCTGCGAGCGAGTCGCGAATCGATATCATTCTTGCACTCCGTCGGACAACATATCGGCGTGAGCGCAGGTTTTCAGCAGAGATTATTCGTTTGACGCAGTAGAAAGTTCACGGGCGCGAGAGGTGGTGGCACGGGAGCGGAAATCGGATCACAATAGGTTGTGGCTCACGATCCGAAGCTAAGGCGAAAAGTGGTGCACCACTGCCCTGCCTGTGGCGACAATACCGAGATCTACCGCGAGGAACCCCGGTTTGGGGATGCGCTCCTGTGGCTCTTCCGCCGCTTCCCCTATCGCTGTCGAAAATGCGATCGGCGGTTTTACGACCGGTCAGCGTCGGGGAATCACGATTAGCGCTTGATTTTCTCTTTTTGTTCTCCCACAATGAAGAGCAGAGGCTGGAATGGCGCTTACCAGGCGGCAGAAGCAGGTGCTCGACTTCATCGCCCAGTTTGGGGACGATAACGGGTACTGCCCGAGCTACGACGAGATCGCACGCGGGTTGAACCTCGCTTCCTTGGCCACGGTCCACAAGCACATCGCGGCGTTGACGTCCAAGAACTACCTGAAGCGCGGATTCAACCAGAGCCGCTCGCTCGAACTGGCGCCGAAATACGTGCAGGAGCAGCGCCGCTCGAAACGCGCCGCTCTGGAGATCCCTCTTGCAGGCCGGATTGCAGCCGGCGCCCCGGTGGAGGGGCTGGAACGGCGCGAAACGCTCAATCTGGGCGATTTCACTGCCGACGGGAACGCCTTCGCGCTCGAAGTGCGTGGCGATTCCATGATTGAAGACTGCATCTGCGACGGCGACATGGCGATCCTGTCGCCGGTTACCGAAGTGCGTGATGGGGATATCGTAGCCGCACTGCTTTCGGGTTCCGATACCACGCTGAAGCGGATCTACCGGGAGCCGGGAGATATGATCCGCTTGCAGCCGGCGAATTCGGGGATGTCTCCGATCAGGGTTCGTGCGAGCGACGTGCGGGTTCAGGGACGTCTGCTTGCGGTTCTACGCAGGTACCGGTAGAGCCGGTCAGGCGGAAGCGGCGATTTGGCGGCTGCGGAGTTCGCTTTCGGCGCGAAGCCAGTCCTCTTCAGGGCATCCCGCGGCGAAGCCGCGTTTCTCCCAATAGTGGTATGCCAACCGGGCGATCTCCTCGGGAACTGGTTCCGAAGAGACGGTCCGCGGCTGCGCCGCCTTTATTTCGGCGCCGGGCGCGTTTACGCGCCGGTGGGCGCTTCGCTTGGGCGCAAGACTTGCTCCGGATGCCAAATTGCCGCTATCGGCAGTGCGTTTTCTAGCCATATTTCTGAGTGCTTCCTCTCTGGTGATAGGTCTATTTTAGCGCGCGTCCGGGAGGCAGCCGATTGAAACTACTTATAGAGGGGATCGAAAAAGTACGATAACGGCCTCCGGCGCCTTTGCGCCAGCCCGAGCCCGCAGAGCATTATCCCGGGGTTAAACTCGCTGGCGACCACGCCGATCAACCAGGCATAGATGGGAACCACGCCCGGAACGGGCCGCGGCCAAAGAGTCCGCGCGGGATACGGGCAGCCAACGGAAAGCGCCGGGAGCAGGGCCGTCTGGTTGACTGGTCTTCTTCCTGATGCTAGCCTGTTCTTCTAAATCTCTCATCCTTAAGTTAATCGCATGGAAGCCACGCTACACGCGCTGGGTGGAATACTGCTAAGGGCGGTGCCGACATTCCTGTTGGTGCTTTTGCTCAACTTCTATCTGAAGAGCGTTTTCTTCAAGCCCCTTCAAAAGATTTTCGACGAGCGCTACCGCGTCACCGAAGGCGCCCGCAAGCTCGCCGAACAAAGCATGGAACGCGCGGCGGCCAAGGCGGCGGAGTATGAGGCAGCCATGCGCGCGGCCAGGGCCGAGGTGTATAAGGGGCAGGAACAAGCGCACGCGGCGCAGCAGGAGCGGCGCGCCGCCGAGCTGACGGCGGCCAGGCAGCGGGCCGAGGCCATGGTGAAGCAGGCCAAGGCGGAACTGGCGGCGGACGCCGAAGCGGCCAAGGGCGCCCTCGGGCGCGATGCCGAACTCCTTGCGGTGCGTATTGCCGAGGCTCTTCTGCGCCGGAGCGCGGCATGAGACTGCTTCCATCGGTAATTCTGATCGCCGGCCTGGCCGTGGCGGTTCCGGCGGGCTTCGCCCAGGAATCGAAACCAGCCGAAGGCGCGGCGCCGGCGGAGAAACACGAAGGCGGTTCGGGCGGCGAAGAGGGCGGGATGACGGGCTGGAAGTGGGCCAACTTCCTAGTGCTCGCCGGCGGATTGGGCTATCTGGCCAAGAAGAACGGCGGGGCGTTCTTCGACTCCCGGTTGAAGCAGATCGGCAAGGATATCGAGAGCGCGTCGGCGCTTCGGGAGGAAGCCGAGGCTAGGGCGGCGGAAATCGACCGGCGCATGGCCCGTCTCGATGCGGACATCAAGGCTCTGCGAGAGGAAGCGCGGCAGGAAGCCGAGGCGGAAAAGCAGAGCGTCGCTCATCAGACCGAAAGCGAGATGCAGAAGATCCAGGCGCACGCGGAGCAGGAGATTGCCGCCGCGGCCAAGGCGGCCCGCATGGAATTGCAGCGCTACTCGGCGCACCTGGCGGTGGATCTGGCGAAGCGGAAGATCGAGGCGCGCATGACTCCGGAGACGCAGGAGGCGCTGGTGGAAGGCTTCGAACGCGATCTGGGAGGCCCGGCTTAGCCGGCGCGGACTTGCTGACATGACACTCTCCTCGGTAGTAAAGCGATACGCCGACGCTCTGGCCGACGTGGTGACCCAACCCGGCTCAGCGCTGAGCGCGCAGGATGCCGTGGCGGAATTGCGGGCCTTCAACGCCACGATGCAGGACTCGAAGGGCCTGCGCGAAGCGCTGGCCACTCCCGCGGTGCCGAACAGCCGCAAGAAGGCCGTGGTGGAGCGGGTAGGCAAGGCGTTGGGCATTTCGCGGATTACGCGCAACTTCCTGTTTGTGCTGGTGGATCACAGGCGGATGGAGTTGCTCGACGAAGTGGTGCAGAGCCTCGAAATCAGCGTGGACGAGCGGCTGGGTTTCGCGCGCGCCGACGTATCGGCGCCGCGGGAATTGAACGACGCGCGGCGCGCCTCTCTCAACGCGCGGCTGGAGCGGCTTACGGGCAAACGCATCCGCATGAAGATCGCCGTGGACCAATCGCTGATCGGCGGCGTGGTGGCGAGAATCGGGTCCACCGTTTACGACGGTTCGGTACGCGGGCAACTGGAATCGCTGGAGCGCCGTCTGGGCGCGGAAGGCAACTAGGAAGAGATCTATGGCTCAGATTCGAGCGGACGAGATTACGAGCATACTCCGCCAGGAGATAGAGAACTACGAGCGGACCATCGACGTGACCGAAACCGGGTCGGTGATCTCTGTGGGCGACGGCATCGCCCGCATTCACGGACTGGAAAAGGTCATGGCGGGGGAGCTGATCGAGTTCCCGCACGATGTGGCGGGGATCGCCATGAACCTGGAAGAAGACCAGGTGGGCGCGGTGCTGCTGGGCGACTTCACGGAAATCAAGGAAGGCGACGAGGTCAAGCGCACGCGCCGGATCATGTCCGTCCCGGTGGGCGAGGCTCTGATCGGCCGCGTGGTGAACGCGCTCGGGCAGCCTGTCGACGGCAAGGGACCGATTCAGGCCGCGCAATACAATCCCGTGGAGCGCTTGGCTCCCGGCGTTGTGGCGCGCCAGCCGGTGAAAGAGCCGATGCAGACGGGCATCAAGGCCATCGACTCGATGATTCCCATCGGGCGCGGCCAGCGCGAGCTCGTTATCGGCGACCGGCAGACCGGAAAGACCGCCATCGCTCTCGACGCCATCATCAACCAGAAGGGCGGCGACATGATTTGCATCTATGTCGCCATCGGGCAGAAGCGCTCCACCGTGGCGCAGGTGGTGAAGACGCTTGAAGATGCCGGCGCGATGGATTACACCATCGTGGTCCTGGCGTCGGCCTCCGATCCGGCGCCGATGCAGTATCTGGCCCCGTTCTCGGGAACCGCCATGGGCGAGTACTTCCGCGATAGCGGCCGGCATGCGCTGTGCGTCTACGACGATCTTTCCAAGCACGCCGCGGCGTACCGCGAAATCTCGCTGCTGCTGCGTAGGCCCCCGGGGCGCGAAGCGTATCCCGGAGACGTGTTCTACCTCCACAGCCGGTTACTGGAGCGCGCGGCGAAGCTGAGCAAAGAGCAGGGCGGCGGCTCGCTGACCGCGCTGCCGTTCATCGAAACGCAGGCAGGCGACGTATCGGCCTACATTCCGACCAATGTCATCTCGATCACCGACGGGCAGATCTTCCTCGAAGCCGATTTGTTCAATTCGAACGTGCGGCCGGCCATCAACGTGGGCATCTCGGTGAGCCGCGTGGGCGGCAACGCGCAGACCAAGGCGATGAAGCAGATCGCCGGCGGCCTGCGCCTGGATTTGGCCCAATATCGCGACCTGGCGGCATTCGCGCAGTTCGGTTCCGACCTGGACAAGTCATCGCTGGCGCAGTTGAACCGCGGCAAGCATCTGGTGGAGATCCTCAAGCAGGGGCAGTTTCAGCCGCTGCCGCTCGAAAAGCAGATCATGATCATTTTCGCCGGCACCAGCGGTTACCTGGATGATCTGCCGGTGGAACAATGCCGGAAGTTCGAGGACGAACTGTACCGCTTCGTGGATAACGCGCACCGCTCCGTGTGGGAAGAGATCCGCACGAAGAAGGCGCTCGACGACAACCTGCGGGCCAAACTGAAGGCCGTGGTAGAAGAATTCAAGAGCCGCTTCCTGGCGGAACAATCGGCCGGAGGCCCCGTGGGCGCAGCCCATGCCTAGCCTGATCGATTTCCGGCGGCGCATCCGCTCGGTCAAGAACACGCAGCAGATCACCAAGGCCATGAAGATGGTCTCGGCGGCGAAACTGCGGCGCGCGCAAGACCGGGTGATAGCGGCGCGTCCGTATGCGGCGCTGTTGCGGCAGATGCTGGCCAATGTGGCGAAAGCAACGGCAGGCGGCGAGGCCCAGAATCCGCTGCTCGCCGAGCGGCCGGAAGAACGCATTCTGCTGGTGTTGGTAACGGCGGATAAAGGCCTGGCGGGCGCGTTCAACACCAACCTGATCAAGGGCGCGCTGCGGTTCATCGAGGAACGTCCGGGGGCGACGGTCAGCCTGGAGTTGATTGGCCGCAAGGGCCGCGACTTCTTCCGGAAGCGCACGGTGGCCGTAACGGGCGAGCACATCAGCCTTTCGGCGAAACCGGAATACGCATCGACGGCGGTGATCGCGCAGAAGGCGATGGAGATGTTCCGCGCCGGCGAAATCGACGCGGTCTACATGCTGTACAACGAGTTTAAGAGCGTGATGGCGCAGCGGCTCACGATCGCGAAGGTGCTGCCGGTTACCGCTCCGGAGCGCTCCGAAACGCTGGACTATATATTCGAGGAGCCGCCGGCCGAAATGCTGGATGCGCTGCTGCCGAAGTATGTGGAGACGGAGTTTTTCCGCGCGCTGCTGGAATCGACGGCGGCGGAGCACGCGGCGCGCATGACCGCGATGGATGCGGCAACGTCGAACGCGGCCGACATGATCGAGAAGCTGACGCTGCACATGAACCGCGTGCGCCAGGCGAGCATCACCAAGGAAATTATCGAAGTAGTCAGCGGCGCCGCTTCGGCGTAGGCCGCGCGAGGTCTTAAGGAATTTTATGGCAACCACCACCAGCAACGGAGTTGTAGTCGGCAAAGTAGTCCAGGTGGCCGGACCGGCCGTGGACTGCGAATTCCCGGAAGGGCAGATTCCCCTGGTCTACACGGCGATCCGTGTGACCAGCGAAGGCTATGACGTCCCCACGCCGATCGATATCATTTGCGAGGCGCAGCAGCACATCGGCGAAGGCCGCGTGCGAACGATCGCGCTGAAACCGACCGAGGGACTCGTGCGGGGCATGAAGGCCATCAGCCTGGGACGCCCGGTGGAAGTGCCGGTGGGTCCGGAAACGCTGGGACGGATTCTGAATGTGATTGGCGAACCGGTGGACGAGATGGGTCCCGTGAACGCCAAGAGGCATTTCCCGATTCACCGCCCGTCGCCTTCGTTCGAGGACCAGTCCACGCGCCTTGAGATGTTCGAGACGGGCATCAAGGTCATCGATCTGCTGGAACCCTACCTCCGCGGCGGCAAGATCGGCTTGTTCGGCGGCGCGGGCGTGGGCAAGACCGTCATCATCATGGAGTTGATCAACAACATCGCCCAGAAGCACGGCGGCGTGTCGGTCTTCGCCGGGGTGGGTGAGCGCACGCGTGAAGGCAACGATCTGTGGCTCGAAATGCAGGAATCGGGCGTGATCGACCCGCACGACTATAAGAAATCGAAGTGCGCCATGATCTACGGGCAGATGACCGAGCCGCCCGGGGCGCGTCTTCGGGTTGGGCTGACCGGGCTGACCGTAGCCGAGTATTTCCGCGACGAGGAAGGCCAGGACGTGTTGTTGTTCATCGACAACATTTTCCGTTTCACCCAGGCGGGGTCGGAAGTATCGGCGCTGCTCGGACGCATGCCTTCGGCGGTGGGTTACCAGCCGAACCTGGCGACGGAGATGGGCGAATTGCAGGAACGCATCACCTCGACGAAGAAGGGCTCCATTACTTCCGTTCAGGCGATTTACGTGCCCGCAGACGACTACACCGATCCGGCGCCGGCAACGGCGTTCGCGCACCTCGACGCCACGACGAACCTTTCGCGCGACATCGCGGCCCTCGGCATCTATCCGGCCGTGGACCCGCTGGCTTCCACGTCCCGCATTCTGGACCCCAACATCATCGGGCAGGAGCACTACCAGGCGGCGCAGCAGGTGAAGGGGATTCTGCAGCGCTATAAGGACCTGCAGGACATCATCGCCATCCTCGGCATCGACGAGCTGTCCGACGACGATAAGCTGATCGTGGCGCGCGCGCGCAAGATCCAGCGCTTCCTTTCGCAGCCGTTCCACGTGGCCGAGCAGTTCACCGGCTACAAGGGCAAGTACGTGAAGCTAGCCGATACGATCCGCGGCTTCCGCGAAATCGCCGACGGCAAGCACGATGCGCTGCCGGAGCAGGCGTTCTACATGCAGGGCACCATCGAGGACGTTCAGGAACGCGCCGAGGCACTTAAGAAGGCGTAACAATGGCGGAATCGATCGAACTCGAAGTGGCGACGCCCGAGCGCGAACTGGTGCGCGAGCAGGTGGAGTCGGCGCAGATCCCGGCGAAGGAAGGCTACCTCGGGATTCTGCCCGGCCATGCGCCGCTAGTGGGGCAACTGGGCGCGGGATGCCTGAGCTATAAGGCCGCAGGCCGCAACCGGTCTCTGGCTGTGGCGGGTGGCTTCATAGAAGTGCTGCCTGACCGTGTCCGCGTGCTCGCCGACGTCGCCGAACGCGCCGAGGAGATCGACGTACCGAGGGCCCAGGTCGCGCTGAAGCGTGCCACGGACCTGATGGCCGACCCCAACTCCGGCGTTGACCCCGCCGAAATCAAAGCCGCGGTGGATCGCGCTAACGCGCGCATCGCGGCCGCCGAGCAACGGTAGCGGCGGCGCGGCGGGCCGGCGCGCTCAAATCGCTTGCGCCGTTCTTGCGCGGGCTGTTCATGGAGCGTCCTCGTAAGCGCGCGGGTGGTGTTTAAGAACACCCTTCATGCTGCGAAATGAAGTGGGGGTTTGCGGCTTTCAAACCCAGGGCAGGCCAGGAGGCCTACCCCACTGCAACCTATCTTCGGCGCAGTTCTGCCTGCGGTGCTACAATCATTCTGACTAGACTAGTCAGAATGGAGGCCCGCATGAGCACGAAACAGGGCCGGCCTTCCCGCCGGAAAATAGATCCGGAGCATCCGGCAGTCCAGAAGGAATGGCAACTTCAAGAGGCTAAGGCGCGCTTCAGTGAAGTGTTTCGCATGGCTCGCGAGCGCGGTCCGCAACGCGTAACCAAGCACGGCAGAACGGCCGTAGTGGTGCTTCCGGCCGAGGAGTATGAACGCCTCTTCCGTTCTAAGGCGCACCAGGGAAGCCTCGCGCAATTCTTCGCCAATTCACCGCTCGCTGGTTCGGGTATCCAACTGGATCGGCAGCGCGATTTCGGAAGGGCGATTGACTTGTGAGCGGCTTCCTGCTGGATACCAACGTCATTTCCGAACTGGTCAAACCCAAACCCGATGAGGGCGTGCTTCGCTGGATCGAGGAAACGGATGAATCGCTTCTATTCCTAAGCGTGCTCGCACTTGGCGAAATCAGGAATGGAATCGAGCGTCTGCGCGCGGGCCGGCGCAGGTGGCAATTGGAATCGTGGCTCCAGACGGATCTCCGCTCACGCTTTCAGGATCGAATTTTGCCGATTCACGAAGCCATCGCGGATCGATGGGGCGCCATTTCGGCTGCCGCCGCGGCCAAAGGCAAGCCGGTACCGGTTATCGACGGCCTCCTCGCGGCAACGGCATTGCACCATAACCTGACGCTCGTTACCAGAAACGGCTCGGATGTCGCCGGAACCGGTGTTCCGACAGTAAATCCCTGGACGTAAGAGCCGCCCGATCTTCGCCTGGATCACTCACTAAAAAGCCGGGTCGAAGCACAGGCGGCTTACGGGTGCGTGAACTCGTTGGCGTGCGGAATCAGGTCGAAGTAGACTCGCTCAGAGAGATTCGTAGACCAGTGGCCCGTCGCCTGCGCTACGGCGTATGCGGCCAGGAAGATTGCGGCTACTCCGGCGGCGAAGGCCCAGGCTGGGGCGGCCTTGCGTTTGGGGCCACTCATTAGGAGCGCGCCCGCTGCGGGACATTCCGCGACGCACTGGAGGCAGCCAGTGCACTCGGCCGACCGGATGGTTACCAGGCGATCCACGGGTAGAGCCGACGGACACGCTTTGGCGCATTTGGAGCAATCGATGCAGAGATCGGGATCGCGGCGGATGCGTAGCGGGCTTGCGAGCGAGAGAATCCCCATCAGCGCGCCGTAAGGGCATAGATAGCGGCACCAGAAGTTCTGAACCAGCAGAGAGGCGGCCACCAGCAGGACCATCACGGCCAGCCCCGTGGCCCCCAGATAGCGGAAGAAGTTGAGCATCTTCACGTCGGCCACGATGCCGTACGGGCCGTCCAGAAACGCGCGGATGGCAACTGCGGACATCGATGCCACGGCGTAAAGAAACAGGCCCATCAGCAGGTACTTCAGGCTGCGCAACGCGAGATCTAGGCCGCGCGGCAGCCGGAAGGTGCGTTTGAAGATCCGCTCGCCGGCCCGCCAGAGGTATTCGGAGATCGTCCCGACCGGGCAAAGCCAGCCGCAGAAGCTCTTGCGAAAAACCCACGACATCCCCACGAATGCGAGCAGGAGAAACAGCCCGGCCGCGTGCATCCGGGGAAGTTCGCCGGTGGCCAGGAAGGCTTTCAAATTCATGAGGGAGGCTATGGGCAGCCAGCCCTCGATGCCTGCCGGGCGGCTGGCCGGAACGCCGCGGCCGCCGGTTTCGTAGTAGCGGACGAACAGATAGAATTGGGCGGCGATCCAGACGTTCAGCGCCAGAAATGCCAGTTGAAAGGTGCGCCGCAGGGCCTGGGATCTGTCCGGGGGCGCACGCCGAACCAGCTTCTTCTTGTGGGGGGCGCTATGTTCGGGCGGTGCGGCGGCAACCATGGGGCACTCCGACTCCAAGGCTATCCCGTTGAGGCGGCGAAGGCAGTGACCGGGGTCACACGGCTTTGGGCGACAGGCTCTTGCGCCATGCCGAATAGAGCTGCTCGCGCTCCCAGGCGCTCAGGGGGGTAGGGTCGGGCGCGGGCTCGTCTTCCAGGCAGTGGTTGTTCACGTAGCAATCCAACTTCTGCCGGAGGGCGGCGCGGCCCCGGTGCAGCCTGGTCTTGACGACGTCCGCGCTCACATCGAGTATCTGGGCCGTCTCCTCGGTGGAAAGCTCCTCAAGGTCGCGCAACAGCACCACGGAGCGATAGAGGGGCGGCAGCTCGGCGATGGCGCGGTCGAGCACGGCGCGCAGTTCCGAGGTCAGGTAGCTGCGGTCGGGCGGTGGCTCGTCTCCGGAGACTTCCGTGCCGGGCGGCATGTCGTCTATTGACAGTTCCTGGGCGGGAGCGAAGACGCTCTTCCGGCGCTGCATGAGGCACGCATTCTTGGCGATGCGGAAGATCCACGAACGAACGCGCTCCGGCTCGCGTAAGCTTCCGAAGTGCTCGAAAGCATTGAAGAGGGCTTCCTGCGCCACTTCCTCGGCGTCTTCCGGGCGGCCGCACATGAGCCAGCTATAGTGGAAGACCTTCGAACGGAAATGCTCCACGAAGCGCTCGAAAGCCTGCGGCTCCCCGGCCAGCACGGCCCGCGCCAGATTTGTCTCGTCGTGCCTGTCCACGCCCCGATTGTAGCTTGGGGCATGCGTCCGGCGCCGCTAGGCTATCGCAGGCATGCGCACGACGGTCTCGATGGCCGGAGCGTTGAGCAGGGTGTTGTGCACCAGACAAGCTTTCACCGAACGGAGCACGCCGGCTTCGTGGGCTGGGTCGAGGCCGGGGACCGTCACCTCGATGCGGAAGGACCCCAGACGCGCGGGATGGGCGGCCTTCTCGGCCGAAACCGTCACCTCGACGCCATTCGCCGGGAGACCCCGCGTTATCAAATACTGCACTGCGTAGAACTCGGCGCACGTGCCGAGGGAGACCAGCAGGAACTCGGGCGGCGACATGCCGTCATCCTCCCCGCCATTGGCCGGGGGCTGGTCGCAGATCACGCGGTGGCTGCGCGTGGACGCTTCAAACCGCATATTATCAAGCCGTTTAACCTTGATTTCCATATCCGAAACCTAAGATGCAGGATGCCTGCCGGTGGTGACTCGCGATTCCGCACAAACGTCGCGGGAAGGGGCTCCTTGACATAACGAAGCGCCGTAATTTATTCTGACCATTCGACTTGGCTACATTCTTGGGTCCCTTTATGGGTGAAAATACGCGCGGCGCGCCGGGTTTTGTCGAGCGCCTTCTCGATTCCAGCCTGGAAAGCGTCGACAGCGCGGAAGAACTGGCCGTGGGCGCGGCCGAGCGGGCGGGCTTCGACGACGACGACCTGATGAAGATCGGCATGGCAGTTCGCGAGTCCATGGTGAATGCCGTGGTCCACGGTAATCGTTATAACGTCAACAAGAAAGTCCACTTTGCCGTGGACGAGCGCCCCGATCGGATTACCGTAAGAATTGCGGACGAAGGCGAGGGGTTCGACTACAAGAGCGTTCCCGACCCTCTCGCTCCCGAAAATATATTGCGTACATCCGGAAGGGGCATCTTCCTCATCAATTCTTTTATGGATGAGTTTCAGATCCGGCGCCTGGATCCGGCGGGCACGGAAGTAACATTGGTTAAGTATATTGGGTCTAAATAGGTACGGCGGATTTCAGCCAGGAGGCATAGATCAGTGAGCGTAAAGTTGAATTCTCGGCAAGTAGGCGACGTGAGCGTTTTGGATGTGGCCGGGCGCATCACCCTGGGCGAGGGGTCTAGCGCCCTGCGGGATACCCTGCGTGAAATGGTGAAGAAGGGGCAGAAGAAGGTCCTGCTCAACCTGGGAGAGGTTTCTTATATCGACAGCTCAGGGATCGGCGAGCTGGTCTCCGGCTTCACCACCGTAACCAACAGCGGGGGGCAGTTGAAGCTCCTCAACCTGACCAAGCGCGTCCAGGACCTGTTGCAGATTACCAAGCTCTACACCGTTTTCGATATTCACGACAGCGAAGCGAGCGCCATCAGGAGCTTCGAGTAGGTTTACCTGCGGCCCGCCCTCGAGCGGGCCGCTTCATTTCCCGCCGGCGGAGAGCTGCGTGCCGCCTATCCCCCACCGACGAACTGTACGATTTCCACCTGCGCTCCGGCCTCTAAGACCGTTTCCTGCCACCGCGGTTGCTTCACGATAACGCGATCGAGTTCGACGGCGACGCGGGCCGGGTCAAGCCGAAGGTCCTTCAGCAGCCCCAGGACGGTTTGGCCGTCGGGCACGGCTGTGGCTTCGCCATTGACGGTGATGCGGATAGACATTGGTTGACAACCCTTTTTTTTAACCATTATAGTCAAAGGGGAGCTGTCGTCCGGGGAAAAGCATGCCTAAGTCATACACAGAGTTGTATTTCCCGGTTTTATTGCAGGCATTGATCGCGATGGGTCTAGCGGCGGGGCTGCTCATTGCGTCTTACCTGCTGGGGAAACGCGTGCGCAACCGCGTCAAGGACATGCCGTACGAATCCGGCATCGTCCCAACTGGCAACGCGCGCGAACGCTTCAGCGTGAAATTCTACTTAGTGGGCATGTTGTTCATCCTTTTCGATGTGGAAGCAATATTCCTTTACCCTTGGGTGGTGGTATACCGCGAACTCAAAATGTTCGCGTTCGTCGAAATGTTGATATTTGTCGTTCTGATACTTTCCGGCTTCTTTTACATCTGGAAAAAAGGCGCTCTGGATTGGTCCGAATCGGCCCATAGGGCCCGGAAACGCTAAGCTAAACAGATCAACATGCTACCTGAAAACCTGCGAGACAGCGCCGTCGCGGCGGCCGTCGATGTGTATGATGCGGACGCGCTGACGGGCGGCAGGCTGGATCGCGGCGAACTCACGCTTGAGATCGCGCCGGAAAAAATCGCGCCGGTCTGCGCCTTTCTGAAGAACGATTGGAAGTTCACGCGGCTGAGCACGGTCACCGCGGTGGACCGCTACCCCTCCGAACCGCGATTCGAGGTGGTTTATCACCTGCATTCCATCGACAGGAACGAGCGTCTGCGCCTGAAGTGCCGTCTGGGCGGCGATGCGCCGGAGATTTCGAGCGTTACTCCGGTGTGGCGCTCGGCGGATTGGTACGAGCGCGAAGGCTTCGACCTGTTTGGGATTCGATTTACGGGGCATCCCGATTTGCGGCGCATCATGATGCCCGAAGATTGGGAAGGCCATCCGCTGCGGAAAGATTATCCCGTCACGGGGCCAAGGGTTTAGGTATGAGCGACTCCCTCGTTCCAGGAATCACGGTATTAGAAGACGAGCAGGCGGATACCGGCGCCCGGCGCATGCTGCTGAACATGGGGCCGCAGCACCCCTCCACGCACGGAGTGCTGCGCCTGGCCGTGGAACTGGATGGCGAGATCATTACCAAATGCCGTCCCGATATCGGCTATCTGCACACCGGAATCGAAAAGGAATTCGAGGTCAAGACCTACGCGCAGGCGGTCACGCTGACCGACCGCGTGGATTACCTGGCGCCGCTCTCGAACAACCTGGGCTACGCTCTGGCGGTGGAGAAGTTGCTGGGCCTCGAGATTCCGCCCAAGGCGCAGTGGATGCGCGTGATGCTGGTGGAACTCACCCGTCTGAACAGCCACCTGGTATGGCTGGGAACGCACGCGCTCGATATCGGTGCGATGTCCGTGTTCATGTATTGCTTCCGGGAACGCGAGGAGATTCTGAAGCTCTTCGAGATGTTCTCGGGGCAGCGGATGATGACCAGCTACATCCGGCCGGGAGGGCTGGCGCTCGAACCGCCTCGCGGCTGGGCGCAGCGCGTCAAGACGTGCATCGACGCCTTCCCCTCCAGGGTGGATGAGTACGAGGACCTGCTCACCAAGAACAGTATCTGGATGGGACGAACCAAGGGCGTAGGCTTCATTTCCGTGGAAGATATGCTCGATCTGGGCGTGACGGGGCCGATGCTGCGCGCGGCCGGTTTGAAGACCGACGCGCGGAAGGACGAGCCCTACAGCAGCTACGAGAAGTTCGATTTCGAGGTTCCCACCCGCACCGAAGGCGACGTGTACGCGCGTTACCAGGTGAGGCTGGAGGAAATGCGGCAGAGCGTCCGGATTGTCACGCAGGCGATCGAGGGAATGCCCCCCGGGCCCTGGAAGGCGGCGGACCAGCACGTGGTTCTGCCCGACCGCGAGCGGATGAAGACGCAGATGGAAGCGCTCATCTATCATTTCAAACTGGTAACCGAGGGGTTCCGCGTGCCTGAGGGCGAAGTCTACCAGGTAATCGAATCGCCGCGCGGGGAACTCGGGTTTTACATTGTGAGCGACGGCTCCTCCAGCCCGTATCGAGTGCATATGAGGACGCCCAGCTTCGGGAACCTTCAGGCGGTTCCCAGGATGGTCGAGGGAGCGCTGATCGCGGATATGATCGCCTCTATCGGCAGTATGGATTTTGTTCTGGGCGATACGGATCGCTAGCAATCCGCACGAACATGACCTTCTCACCTGAACTGGAAGCGAGATTCGAGAAGTTACTGACGAGCTACCCGCCGGGACGGCAGCGGTCGGCCTTGATTCCGATGCTGCTCTACGCGCAGGACGAGGTGGGCTCGGTAAGCGATGAGGTGATCGACGAGGTCGCCCGGCGCATCGGCGTGACGCCTTTGCAGGTGAACGAGGTGCTCTCCTACTACACGATGCTCCATCGCAAGCCGATGGGGAAATACCACGTTCAGGTCTGCACGAATATCAGTTGCCTGCTGAACGGCGGCGACAAGTTGTGGGAGCACGTCTGCAAGCGGCTGGACCTGGGGAATAAAGAGGTCACCGAAGACGGGCAGATCTCGATTGAAGAAGTGGAGTGCATGGGGGCGTGTTCCTGGGCGCCGGCCATACAGGTGAACTACGATTTCCATCACTTCGTGACGCCCGAAAAGTTGGACGAGATTCTGGACGGCTTGAGGAAGAAGCAATAAGGCATGCTGTACAACGAACCAAGCCCGCTTGAGACCAGGGTGCTGACGCGCCGGTTCGGAATTCCGAACGCGGCTTCGATCGACGTCTACCTGGCTACCGAGGGATACCAGGCGTTTCTCAAAGCCGCGCGGATGAAGCCGGAAGAAATCATCGAGGAAGTCAAGATCTCTAACCTGCGCGGACGCGGCGGCGCGGGGTTCCCGACAGGCATGAAGTGGAGCTTTGTGCCGCGGAGTTCGCCGAAGCCGAAGTACATTGTGGTCAACGGCGACGAAGGCGAGCCAGGCACGTGCAAGGATCGGGTGCTGATAGAGAACGACCCGCATCAGTTGATCGAGGGCGTGCTGATTGCGGGGCTCGCCGTGGACGCGCATGCCGGCTACGTCTACATTCGCGGCGAGTACCGCTACCTGATTGAGGCGCTGGAAAAGGCGATCGGCGAAGCGTACGCCAAGGGTTGGCTCGGCAAGAACATTCAGGGCACGGGCTTCGATTTCGATCTGTACGCCCATACTGGCGCGGGGTCCTACGAATGCGGCGAGGAATCGGCGCTGCTCGAATCGCTCGAAGGCAAGCGTGGCGTGCCGCGCATCCGCCCGCCGTTTCCGGCGGTGGTGGGGGCGTTCCAGTGCCCCACGGTGCTCAATAACGTAGAAACGTACTGCGCCGTGCCGGCCATCCTCCGCGATGGCGGCGCAGCGTTTGCGGCGTTGGGCCTGCCCAAGGCGGGCGGCACCAAGATGACGTGCCTCAGCGGGCACGTCAACAAGCCCGGGGTTTACGAGTTACCGCTGGGCTTCCCCGTGATGAAGATGATCAACGAGGTGGGCGGCGGCATACGGGGAGGCCGCAAGCTCAAGGCCATGATCCCGGGCGGATCGTCGTGTCCGGTTCTGACCGCGGCCGAGTGCGAAGGCGCGACGATGGATTACGATTCCATGGCCGGGCGCAAGACGATGCTTGGTTCGGGCGGCGTAATCATCCTGGACGACCAAACCTGCATGGTGAAAGCCGCCATGCGCCTGATGCGCTTCTACTCCCACGAGAGCTGCGGGTGGTGCATCCCCTGCCGTGAGGGCACCACGTGGCTGCGCAAGATTCTGGTCCGCTTCCACGAGGGCGGCGGGACGCGCACGGATATCGATCTTATCGGGGATATCGCAAAGAATATGCTGGGGCGGACGTTCTGTCCGCTGGGGGATGCGGCGGCCATGCCGACGATTGCCTTTGTCGAAAAATTCCGCGAGGAATTCGAGGATCACTTGAATGGCAAGCCGTGCCCATACGAGAACGCGACGCATCTGGTAACGGCGTGACGGGCGTTCCCGGAGGAATTAGTTTGTAATGGCCGATCTGGTAAATCTGACAATCGATGGCAAGGCGGTGCAGGCCGCGCCCGGCACGCTGGTGATCGACGCTGCCAAGACGGTGGGCGTCGAAATTCCGGCGTTCTGCTACTACGAAGGCCTGTCACTCCAGGCGGCTTGCCGCATGTGCCTGGTGGAAGTCGAGAAGATGCCCAAGCTGATGACGGCTTGCACGCTTCCGGTGGCCGAGGGCATGGTGGTGCGCACTGAAACGCCGCAGGTGGCGGCGGCGCGGAAGTACATGCTGGAGTTCCTGCTGACGAATCATCCGCTCGATTGCCCGGTGTGCGACAAGGGCGGTGAATGCGAGCTGCAGGATATGACCTTCCGTTACGGTATCGGCGAGAGCCGCTTCACCGACGAGAAGGCGCATACGCCCGAGAAGCAGTTTTCGCCGGTCGTCTTTTACGACGCTCCGCGCTGCATCCTGTGCTATCGCTGCGTCCGCATCTGCAACGAGGGCCTGGGCGTGGGCGCCCTCGGAGTGATCAATCGCGGCGTGGTTTCGGAAATCGCGCCCAACAAAGGCGACCACCTCGAATGTGACGAGTGCGGCGCCTGCATCGATATTTGCCCCGTGGGCGCGCTGACGAGCGGAATCTATCGCTACAAGACGCGGCCCTGGGAAATGACTCACGTGGGCACGGTGTGCACGCATTGCGCCGATGGCTGCAAGACGACGCTGGGTACGCGCAACGACCGCATTCTTCGCGGCAACAACCGCGACAGTTCGGGCGTGAGCGACGGGTTCCTGTGCATCAAGGGACGCTACGCGTTCGATTTCTACGACCACCCGGAACGCCTGACAACTCCGCTGGCGCGCAAGAACGGCAAACTCGAAGAGGTTTCATGGGCCGAGGCCCTCGAAATCACGGCCCGCAAGTTCCGCGAGAACTTGGATGCGCGCGGCGCGTTCGGAGTGATCGGCTCGAATCATACGACGAACGAGGAGAACTACTACCTCCAGAAATTCGCGCGCCAGGTTCTAGGAACGAATCACATCGACCACCACCGTACCGGCGACGTTGTAGCGCTCTTCGACGCGCTTGGCGAAGGCGGCTCGGCCGGTCGGGAAAAGCTGGCAACCGTCGCAGACCTGTACAAGCTCAAAGCAGTTTTGATTCTAGGGGCGGACCTGGCGCTGGAACATCCTCTGCTGTCGTTCCAGGTGCGCGCGAATTACCGTCATCATCGGGCGCACATCTACGCCGTTACGCCGGGATCGGTTCGCGAGGACAAGTACTCGGCGATGAGCATCCGCGTGGGCGCCCCCGCCGGGTCGGCTGGGTCAGGCCCGCGCTGGGAGCCGGTGAGTGGGTCCGGAAGCGCTGATGGCGATCCCTCGGGCTTCTACCATCCACGCAACGCCGAGGTTTCAACGGCGGACTATTTCGCGGCGCTCGAACACCTGCGCGACAAGCTCAAGGCCGAGCCGGAACTCGTCATCCTGTTTGACGATTCGTTCCAGGGGAACGACGTTCGCCGCCTAGTCGAATTCGGCAACTCCTTGGGGATTCCGGTCCGGTGGGTTTGCCTGGTCGATTACTCCAACTCGCGCGGCGCCCTGGATATGGGGATTGCGCCGGAACTGCTGCCGGGATATGAGCCCTCGGGGCAGCCGGGCATGAGGCTGCACGAGATGCTTGCGGCTCCGCTCGGCGCGCTCTGGGTTGTGGGCGCGAATCCGTATGAGCCCGCGCCCGGCGGAACGTCTCCGGAACGCCGAGCCGGGTTCCTGGTTGTTCAGGATATGTTCCTGACCGAGACGGCGCGGCTGGCCGACGTGGTGCTGCCCGCGGCTTCGTCCTACGAGAAGAACGGCACGTTCACGAACGTGACGGGCGAGTTGCAGAGGCTGAAGCGGGCCGTGAACGTGATGGGGACCAAGCCGGATCTGGAGATCATCGGCTTTATCGCGCGCGAAATGGGCGCGGCGGCTGCGCTCGGTCCGTGGGCGCCGGATGCCGTTTTCGAAGAGATTCGCAAGAATGTGCGCGGGTACGATGTGCCCGCCCCGGTGATCGCGAGCGGCGGAGCGGCGCAAACCGCGCCTCTGAACGGCCGCATTGCGGTTGAGGCGGCGCCCGGGCTGGTGCGCTCCGAGCATAATGGGTTGTTCGCGTCCGGAACCCTCGGGCGATACTCTAGAGTACTGAATTCAGTGCTGGAAAGCCGTGTGGGCCGCTAAGCTATGGACTCGTTCCTCTTGATCAGCGTAGTGAAAGCCGCGGTGGTGTTCGCAGTACTGATGACGACGTTGGCGTACCTGCAGTGGGTGGAGCGCAAGGTGATCGCGCACATACAGGTGCGTCCCGGTCCGTACCGCGTAGGCCCGCACGGGCTGCTTCAGCCGCTGGCGGACGTGATCAAACTTCTCACCAAGGAGGATCTGATACCTCCCTACGTGAACAAGCCGCTGTATCTTCTGGCGCCGTTCCTGGCCATCACCATGGCGCTGCTTTCTATATCGGTGATTCCCTTCGGGCCAACGATTGAAATTGGCGGCGTGCGCACGTGGATGCAACTGACGGACCTGAATATCGGCGTGCTGTTCGTGCTGGCCGTCTCGTCGATGGGCGTGTACGGGATCGTGCTGGCCGGTTGGGCTTCCAACAATAAGTACTCGCTGATCGGCGGTTTACGCAGTACCGCGCAGATGATCAGTTATGAGCTGCCGCTTTCGCTGGCGATCGCCTCGCCGCTGCTGATTTCTAACACACTGAGTCTGCGCGAACTGGTGGAGAGGCAGGCGGGAGGGATTTGGAGCTGGAACGTGTTCCACGGGCCTTTTCCGCAGGTCTTCTCGTTTATTATTTTCCTGATTGCGGCGTTCGCCGAAACGAACCGCGTGCCGTTCGACCTTCCCGAGGCCGAGAACGAACTGGTGGCCGGCTTCCACACGGAGTACAGCAGCATGAAGTTCGCCTCGTTCTTCATGGCCGAGTACGCCAACATGATTACGGTGAGTTGCATGGCGACGCTGCTGTTTCTGGGCGGCTGGGTGGCGCCATGGCCGGCGCGGTACGGGTCGAGCTTAGTGCCGGTCGCGATATTTGCGATGGCGGGCCTGGTGGCCCTGTATCACGGCAGCCGGCCGGCGCGGCGGCGCGACAGGTATTCGCTTCCCGCGTTCGGAATTCTGTTCCTGATTGCGGCCGCCGTATTCCTGCTCCCCATCGTGCAGGCCTGGCTGCTGCCGCTGTTTTGGTTTTGCGCGAAAACGGGCGCGATTCTCTTCGCCTTCATGTGGGTGCGCGGGACGCTGCCGCGGTTCCGCTACGACCAACTGATGGGCTTCACCTGGAAGTTCCTGTTCCCGGCCGCGATGCTGAATCTGCTCGTGACCGGCTTTCTTGTGGCTTGGGTTTCCTGATATGGACGTCATCCTTTTCCTGGTCTTCGCGATCCTGGCAGTGGCGTGCGCCATCAACGTGGTGGTGCAAACGCACCCGATTTCGAGCGCCCTCTCGCTGGTCGGCGTGATGTGTTCGCTCGCCGTGCTCTACCTTCTGCTCGGCGCCGAGTTTATCGCCGCCGCGCAGGTGATCGTGTATGCCGGCGCCATCATGGTGCTGTTCGTATTCGTGATCATGCTGCTGAATGCCGGCGCCGAGGTCCGCAAGGGGCGCTCGGTGATGGCGCAGACGCTGGGAGCGCCGCTGCTGGTTGCGCTGCTCGGGCTGATGGCGTATTTCGTCCAGCGGCTCTTCCCGCGAGGGGATTCGGTGCGCTTCGGTGGGTTCACCGGCGGCAGCGCGCTCGACATTGGCCGCGCGCTGTTCACTACATACCTGTTGCCGTTCGAGGTGACTTCGATTCTGATTCTGATTGCGATTATCGGCGCCGTTGTCCTGGCGCGCAAGGAGTTGGAATAGCCATGAACGCAGTTCCAATTTCGTGGTTTCTCACGCTCAGCGCCGTTCTGTTTGTGCTGGGCGTCGCCGGGTTCGTGTTCCGGCGCAATATCATCACGGTGTTCATGTCGATCGAGTTGATGCTCAACGCGGTGAACCTGAGCTTCGTGACGTTTTCGTATCAGCTTAAGAAGGTAGATGGCCACCTCTTCACTTTCTTCGTGATGGTGGTGGCCGCGGCCGAAGCCGCCGTGGGTCTGGCAATCATTCTGACGGTGTTCAAGAACCGGTCCTCCTTGAATATCGACGATGTTGACACGATGAAGGACTAAAGCCACCCCCATGCAACTCTGGCTCATACCCATATTTCCGCTGGCCGGGTTTCTGATCAACGGCCTTTTCGGGCGGCGCCTGTCGAAGAGCGTAGTGAGCGCCGTGGCGGTTGGCAGCGTGGCGCTCTCGTTTGCGTGGGCGCTCAAGATCCTGATCGGGCTGGGCGATCTCAACCACGCTTACACCGAACACTACTTCACCTGGATTCAGAGCGGCTCCCTGACGATCAACTGCGATTTCGCGGTGGACCGGCTTACGGCGGTCATGCTGATGGTGGTTACCGGCATCGGCTCGCTGATCCACATCTACTCCATCGGGTACATGGCGCACGAGGGCGGGTATTACAGGTTCTTCTCGTATCTCAACCTGTTCATGTTCTTCATGCTGACGCTGGTGCTGGCGGCCAATTATCTGGTGCTGTTCGTGGGGTGGGAGGGCGTGGGCCTGTGCAGCTACCTGCTGATCGGGTTCTATTTCGATAAGAAGTTCGCCACCGACGCCGGGAACAAGGCGTTCATCGTGAACCGCATCGGCGATTTTGGATTCTCGCTGGCGATCTTCTACATCGTCAAGCACTTCGGTTCGCTCGATTTCGGCACGGTGTTCGGGCAGGCGGCAGGCAAGCCGGAATCGGCGCTGACGATTATCGGTCTGCTGCTGATGGTGGGCGCCTGCGGCAAGTCCGCGCAGTTGCCGCTGTATGTGTGGCTGCCTGACGCAATGGCGGGTCCCACTCCCGTTTCGGCGCTCATCCACGCCGCCACCATGGTCACGGCCGGCGTCTACATGACGGCGCGTTCCTGGCCCATCTACACGCACGCTCCCGGGGCGATGGAAGTCATCGCCGTGATCGGCATTGCCACCGCGTTCTTCGCGGCCACTATCGGCCTGGCGCAGAACGATATCAAGAAGGTGTTCGCCTACTCCACGGTTTCGCAGTTGGGCTACATGTTTGTAGGCGTGGGCTGCGGGGCGTTTTCGGCCGGCATCTATCACCTGATGACGCACGCGTTCTTCAAGGCGCTGTTATTTCTCGGCTCGGGCAGCGTAATCCACGCGCTCTCGGGCGAACAAGACATGCGCAACATGGGCGGCTTGCGGAAGAAGATTCGCTGGACCTTTCTGACGATGATGTGCGCGGCCGTCGCCATCGCTGGCGTGCCGCCGTTTGCCGGGTTCTTCAGCAAAGACGCAATACTTCTGGCGGCGTACCAACATGCGCCGTGGATGTACTGGCTGGGGACAATCACGGCCGGCATCACGGCGTTCTACGTATTTCGCGCGATGTTCCTGACCTTCTTCGGAAAGTACAGGGGGCAAGCGCACCCGCACGAGTCCCCTGCGGTAATGATCGCGCCGCTGGCCGTGCTCGCGGTGTTGTCCCTCGCAGGCGGATTCCTCTTCAAAATCCCAACTTACCTGGGAACGGTGTTCCCCGCGATGGAGGAGGCCGAAGACCCCATTCTGATGGCGATCTCGACCTTCGCCGGCCTCTTCGGCATCTTCCTCGCGTGGCTCATGTACGTGGCCAAGCCAGGCATGGCGGATGCGTTTGCGGGAAGCGTAAAGGGACTCTACACACTCGTGTACAACAAGTACTTCGTGGATGAGATCTATGACGCGGCGGTGATCACTCCGCTAGTAGAGGGCTCAAGGGCCGTGCTCTGGAAGGGCGTGGACGCGGGCGCCATTGACGGCGCCGTGAACGGCATCGGCGCGCGCGCGCAGGATGTGGGCGGGGTGTTGCGCCTGCTGCAATCGGGCAACATCAGAAGCTATGCCACCTGGGTGCTATTCGGGTCGGTGCTGGTGATCGTAGCCATGGGGATCGCGGGAGGAATGCGATGAACCTGCTGACGGCGGTTCTCTTCCTCCCGCTTGCCGGATTTCTGGTCGCGCTGGCGATTCCACGCTCGTCGCCGCAGGCGAGCCGCATCTGGGCGCTCGCGCTTTCGCTCGCGGTGTTTGTGTCGGCGCTCGGTTTGCTGGCGTGGTTTGACCGGGGGCTCGCGACGGAACAGTTTACGGTGGATGTCCAATGGATCAATTCGCCGGACATCCATTTCCACGTCGCGGCCGATGGAGTGAGCCTGTGGCTGGCGCTGCTCTCCACGTTTCTGACGCCGATCTGCGTGCTCATTTCGTGGCGCTCCATTCAGAGCCGGGTCAAAGAGTTTTATGCGTTCCTGCTGCTGCTCGAATTCGGATTGATCGGCGTGTTCCTCGCGCAGGATCTGTTCCTGTTCTACGTGTTCTGGGAAGTCTCTCTGGTGCCGATGTATTTTCTGATCGGCGTCTGGGGGCACGAGCGCCGGATTTACGCCGCCGTGAAGTTCTTCCTGTTCACTATGGCGGGCTCGGTGCTGATGCTGGCGGCGATCATCTATCTCTACACGCGCGCGCAGACGTTTAACTACACGACGATTCTCGATCTGCTTTCGAGCGGCAGGCTTACGTTTGCGCCGGGAGAGCAGATGCTTCTGTTCCTGGCATTCTTCGTGGCGTTCGCAATCAAGGTGCCGCTGTTCCCGCTGCACACCTGGCTGCCTGACGCGCACGTAGAGGCCCCCTCGGCGGGTTCGGTGATGCTGGCTTCCGTGATGCTGAAGATGGGGACGTTCGGAATCCTGCATTACTGCCTTCCGATGTTCCCGAGCGCGGCGCGCTCCTGCGCTCCGTGGATTGTGATTCTGGCGATTATCGGCATTATCTACGGCGCCCTGGTCGCAATGGTGCAGCCGAACATGAAGAAGCTGGTGGCGTACTCCTCGGTGAGTCACCTCGGGTTCGTCATACTGGGCATCTTCTCGTTCACGCAGCAGGGGCTCGATGGCGCCGTGTACCAGATGCTGAATCACGGCATCTCGACGGGCGCGCTCTTCGTGCTGGTCGGGTTGCTCTACGAGCGGCGGCACTCTCTCGAAATCGCGGATTACGGCGGCGTGGCGACGGCTGCGCCCTGGCTTTCGACGGCGTTTCTGGTTACCACGCTTGCGAGCATCGGATTGCCGCTGCTGAACAACTTCGTGGGTGAGTTCCTGGTGCTTCAGGGCGCGGCGCTCGCAAACTTCAAATGGGCGGTTTACGCGGCGCTAGGCGTGATCCTCTCCGCCTGCTACATGCTGTGGCTTTACCAGCGCGTCTTTTTCGGGGAACTGGGACCGGAGGTGCGCGCGCACGCGCCCGACTTGAACCTGCGAGAGTGGGCGGCGGTGATACCGCTGGTGGCGATGATGGTCTGGATGGGCGTCTACTCCCAGTCGTTCCTGCCGCCGGTGGGCAAGACCACTGCGCTGGTTCTGGAGCAGACGCGCATCAATGTTCCGTTCCAGGTGAGGAATGGGCAGGCTTCTCCGAAGGTTTCGCTGGAGGCAAGCAATGCCCGTTAACCTGATGCCTTCCGGCTTGGACATGATCCGGTTCCTTCCGGAGACGCTGCTCGCGGTGGCAGGCACGCTCATTATGGTGCTCTCCGCCTTGCTGCGGCGCGGATCGAATGCATTCGGGAATATAAGCATTGCCGCATTGGCCGGCGCGCTTGCCGCTGCCTTTTACGCCAATGGGATGCAGGGACCGGCATTCGGCGGCATGCTGATGGTGGATGGGTTCGCAACCTTCTTCCGCGCTCTCGTCATCACGGTGGGAATCCTGACCGTGCTCGCCTCGTATCGCTATCTGCAGCGTCAGGAAGCGGAAGCGGGTGAATTCCACGCGCTGCTGTTGTTCTCGATTGCCGGGCAGTGCCTGATGGCTTCGGCTAATGACCTGATCATGATCTTCATCGGCCTGGAGATCTCGTCGATTGCGAGCTACGTCCTGGCCGGCTATTTCCGCGACGATAAACGCTCTAGCGAAGCGGCGCTGAAGTATTTCCTGCTGGGCTCTTTCGCCACGGCGTTCTTTCTTTACGGCGTGGCGCTGGTCTACGGCGCTACGGGGACCATCAACCTGATCTCGATACGGGCGGCTGTTGCAGGGCAAGGCGGCGCCGCAGCCTCGCCGGTATTCCTGGGCGTAGCCGCCGCACTGATGTTCGTCGGATTGGGGTTCAAGGTATCGGCCGCACCGTTCCAGGTCTGGGCTCCGGACGTGTACCAAGGGGCTCCGGCGCCGGTTACCGGGTTCCTATCCACTGGCCCGAAAGCGGCCGCGTTCGCCGTGTTCCTGCGCGTCTTCCTGGTGGGCTTTGAGCCCGCCGGCAACAACTGGGAGCCGTTGGTGTGGTTCGCCGCGCTGCTTTCGATGACCATCGGCAATTTCGCCGCGCTGCCGCAATCGAACATCAAGCGCATGCTCGCGTATAGCTCGATTGCGCACGCAGGCTACGTGCTGGTGGCCCTCACGGCGCGTTCCGATTCGGGCGTTGCGGCCGCGATGTTCTATCTAGCCGCATATGCCTTCATGAACCTGGGCGCGTTCGTGGTTGTGGGGCATCTGGCGGGCAAGGGCGAGCGGTATCAGAACGTCGAGGATTTTGCCGGGCTGGGGCAGACGCAGCCGGCCACGGCGGCGATGCTCACCATCTTCCTGCTTTCGCTGATCGGGGTGCCGCTCACCGGCGGGTTCTTCGGAAAGTTCTATATCTTCAAAGCCGCCCTCGATTCGCATCTGGTCTGGCTGACGGTGCTCGGCCTTCTCAATAGCGCGGTAGCGGCGTATTATTACCTGCGCGTTCTGGTGATGATGTATTTCCGGGAACCTGGCGCCGCCGCGAACGAAGCCGAGCCGCTGACGGCCGGAACTGGCGCCGCGCTGGTATTGCCGGCGGCCGCCACGCTATTCCTGGGCATCTTCCCGAGTTGGGTGCTTGGATTTATCGAGAAATCGTCGAGTCTGTTGAAGTAACCGCGCTACTTGCCCAATAGAGAGTTCGCCTTGGCGCGGTCGGCTGCCGCTCCCTTTGCGTCGTGCGCGGCCTCGCGCGCTGCGGCGCGGTTCGTGTAGGCGTTCATGTACTCGGAGTCGAGCCGGATGGCCTGGGTGTAATCGGCGATCGCCTGCGGGTAACGCTTCAGCGCGGAGTAGGCAAAGCCCCGGGCATTGTAGAACGCGGCGGCCCCAGGATTCAGGCTGATCGCCGCGGTCAACTCGCGGATTGCGTCTTCGGGTCTGTCTTCCTGAATAGCCTTGCGCCCCATCTGGTACCGTTGCTCCGCGGTGGGGGCGGGCGCCGGCGCCTTCGCGGCAGCCAGGGCGGCCTCCTCCTTCGCGCGCTTCTCCGCCGCCTGCCGGTCGATCGCGGCTTGCGCTTCCGCCGCCAGATCGCGCGCCCGGGTGTCCGTTGGATCGAACTTGCGCGCGCGCTGCAGGTCGTCCAGAGCGTCTTCATACCGGCCCAAGCGCACGTATGCGGCGCCTCTCGCTACCCATGCGGACACCACGAGGGGAGCGCGCGCGATCACAGCGCCGGCATCTATCGTGGCGTCCTGGTATTGCCCAAGCCGGATCTTGGTTTCGGCGCGGGCGACGTAAGCTTCCGTGCTTTTCGGATCGATAGCCAGCGCCTGCGTCTGATCATTCAGCGCCTCGTCATATCGTTCCAGGCGCGAGTACAAGGCGGCGCGGGCGAGATAGAGACGCGGGTCGCGGGGCTCGCGGCGGATTGCTTCCGAGTAGTCGGAGACGGCGCCCACGGAATCCCCCAGGCGCTCGCGCACCGGGCCCAGCATGCGGCGGGCGCGGCTATCGCCGGGGTTCTGCCGCAACGCGGAGTCCAGGTCCGATAGCGCACTCCGGTAATCGCCCATTTGTGAATACGCCAGGGAGCGTTCCACGTAGACCTGCGCGTCATCCGGCGCGAGGCTGAGGGCGCGGTCGAAATCGGGCATCGCTTCCGTCCCGCGGCCAAGCGAAGCCAAGGCTATCCCACGGCCCAGAAATGCGGGTTCGTGCGCGGGGCCAAGGCGGATGGCTTCGCTGAAATCCGCCAGCGCATTCTCATACTGTGCGATTTCGAGATACGCGCGTCCCCTGCCGGCGTAGGTTTCGGGACGTTCCAGCTTCATGGCGATGGCGGTGCCGTAATCGCGAATGGCGCGCACGGGTTCCTCAATGGAGGCATAGAACCAGGCGCGCGCTGCGTAAGATTCCGCCTCGCCGGGCCGAAGGGCGATTGCTTGCTCGAAATCGCGCAGGGCGTTGTCGCGTTCCCCGTGCGCGAAGTAGTCGCGGCCGCGGGCGCGCAGGGCTTCGGTGTTCGACGCATCGGCTGCCAGCGCCTGCGTGTAAGCCGCTAATGCGCCCGGGATATCGCCGGCGCGATCGGCCGCGTAGCCGCGTTCCAGCGCGGCGCGCGCCTTTCCGGCATCGGCCGCAAATGCTGGGAACGCGAGCGATGAAGCGAGGAGAGATAGCGCCCAAAACCGGAGAACAAAACGCACGGAGCAGGGAAGGCGGCCAAGGCGTTCGGGGTGCGTCAAACGGGGCTCCCCAGCGTGGTGCGCGGCTCCCAAAGACATCGTAGTCACCGATCTAGTGTACACTCGGAATGTAGTTCAAATTTCTTTCCGCTGATGTAGGGAAGCTGGTGAGAATCCAGCGCGGCCCCGCCACTGTAAGCGCGGAGACCCGGCCGAAGTAAGCCACTGTTCCGTTAAGGGATGGGAAGGCAGGCACGGTTCGAAGATGCGCAAGTCAGGAGACCGGTCAGCGGAATCAGTACAATTCGGCTCTCGTGGGAGGAGCCAGGAATGCATAGACGATTTCTTCACGGCATACTGCCGTTTCTTTTCGGCCTTTCCGCCGCTGCTGCCGCCGCAATCCAAGGGACGGTTCTCGATCCGTCCGGAGCCCCTATAGATGGCGCGCAGGTCTCCATTGTTTCGCCGGTCGGCGTAATCCGCAGTTTCGCGGCGCCGGCCGGGGCATTTGAATGCGATTTGCCCGATGGCGCAAGGCTGGTAATCAGCGCGCCGGGTTTCGCGCCGCGCTCGATACTGGCCGTAGAAGCTGCGCCCGTTCTCACAATCCGGTTGGATATTGCGCCCCGGGTGGAATCGGTCCGTGTTGCCGGATCGGCTATTGACGTATCTCCGAGCGAGCAGGGATCGAGCGTCACGGTGATCACACCGATGGAAATCCGCGAACGGAACCAGGGGCAGGCGGTGGATCTGTTGCGCACCACGCCGGGTATCGCGGTTGCCGCGACTGGCCCGGTGGGCGGCATGGTGGGCATGTACATCCGCGGCGGCGATCCCAAATACAACCTGGTCACGATTGACGGCGTGCCGGTGAACGCTTTCGGCGGCAATTTCGATTTCTCATACATCCCGAGCGAATCGCTGGAGCGCGTCGAAGTGGTCCGCGGGCCGCAATCGGCCACCTACGGCTCCTATGCCAATAGCGGCGTGGTCAATTTCGTGACGCGCGAGCCCGCGTCGCCGGCCAGCATGGACGTTGTGGCCGAAGGCGGCTCGCACGCCGAGCGGCGGTTCGCCGTTTCGGGCGGCGGATTTATCGCTGGCTTCGGGGTCTCCGGCTCCGCGTCACAACTCAATACGGATGGTCCGGTGGCGAATAGCGATTACCGCAACCAGGGGGTCTCGCTGAAGCTGACACGGCGCTTCGCGCGGCAATCGATCATGGGGCAGGGCAGCTTCAACTCGAACGAGAATGGCGTCCCGGGCCCGTGGGGCTCTGACCCGATGCGCCTCTACCCGGGGCTCGATGCCATCAGCCGGAATAAGAACAATTTCGCGGAGTACATGGCGCGCTACCAGGCGGATATCGGCGCGCGCGTTCGCCAGGAGATTTCGGCGGCCTTCTTCCGCAACAATAACGGCTTCGTCAGCGCCTGGCCGTTCAGCGTCAATAAAGATCTCCGGGCGCAAGCCGACTCCCGCACGATCCTCAGCCTGACGCCCGGCGATACCGCATCCGTCGGCTTTTCCGCGGGCACGGAACAAATCCGGAACTCCTACATCACGGACGCGAGCTTCCAGATGTTCCCGATTCGCCGCCGCGATTTGGCCGTCTACGGGGAGAATCATTATCAGTGGCGCGGCCGCTTGTATCTTAACGTGGGCGTGCGCGCAGAGTTCCTGACGACGAGCGCGATCCCGGCCGACGGCTATATGCGCCCCGCGCTCGCGGCGAAGACCATCACCAGCGTGAACCCCAAGATCGCGGCGGCCTACGTTTGGGGCTTGACGCGTTTTCACGGTTCCTTTGGGACCGGAATGCGGCCGCCAGAAGGGTTCGTGCTGGGGTCTACGAACAACCCCGCGCTCAAGCCCGAGCGAACGCGCAGCTTCGACGCCGGCGTGGAGCGAACCTTCTTCCGCAACTGGCTGTCGCTTGATGGGACGTGTTTCCAGAACCGGTTCTACGATCTGATTGTGTTCCTGAATGGCGCGCAAACGGCCTTGAGCCGTTTCCAATCGGACAATCTGGCCAACTCGCGAACGCGCGGAGCGGAAGTTTCCGCCCGGCTGCGGCCGGCGCGATGGGTGTTCGTCGAAGGCTCGTACACCTACCTGGACACGGAGATTCTGTCCTTGGACGGAAGCTCGGGCGTCGCGCAGAAGCCCTACAGCGCGGGCCAGCAACTGGCGCGCCGTCCGAAGCACTCCGGCTCTCTTGCGGCCACGTTCCGCCGCGGGCGCGCCACCGCGGATATTACGGGCGAGTTCCGCGGCTCGACGCTCGATATAGAACCGAACTGGGGCGCCTCTTACGGCTTCTTCCGAAACCCGGGCTTCGTCGATGCGGGCGTGAACCTGAATTACGCTGTGGGAAGAGGCGTTACGCTTTATGGGAATCTTCGTAACGCGCTCAACCGGCGCTACGAGGAAATATTTGGATTTCCTTCGCCGCTCTTGAACTTCGCGGCGGGGGTGAAATGGACGATCGCTTCTGCGAGGTGACGCGATGGGCCAGAGCGAATTCGACGAACCCCGGCTGGCTATCAACCGGGTGTATACAAGGCAAGGCGACGAGGGGCAAACCAGCCTCGCCGGCGGGCAGCGCGTCCCCAAAGACGGGCCGCGGATTGCGGCATACGGCGAGGTGGACGAACTGAACGCCTTTGTGGGCGTGGCGCGGTGCTCGCTGGAGGAAGCCGGCGGGCAGCGGCCGGAATTGGCGCCGCTGAGCGCGATTCTGCTTCGAGTGCAGCACGAACTGTTTAACCTCGGCTCTATTCTGGCCACGCTGCCTCCGGACGTTTACCCCAAGCAGGCGCGCATCACGACGGCGGATGTGGACCGCTTGGAAGCCGAGATGGATAAGTTCAACGCGGGTCTTCCGGAGTTGCGCTCGTTTGTGCTGCCCGGCGGCTGCCGCGTCAACGCGGATTTACACGTTTGCCGGACCGTCTGCCGGCGGGCGGAACGGGCCTGTGTGGGCCTGGCGCGTGTGGAAAGCGTTCCGCCCGAAGTCATTCAATATCTGAACCGGCTCGGCGACGCTCTGTTCGTTTGGAGCCGCTGGGCCAGCCGTGCGGCCGGAGCGAGCGAAGTTTTGTGGGAACCCAACCAGCCGGCTTTGGGTTGGGGTGGTAGATAATCATAGATTAAGGAGAAATACTAATGCTGAGGAATATGCGGCCGCTGGGTCCGGGCCTAACTGTTATGGGAGCTCTGGCCCGCCTCATTCCGCACGTGCCGAATTTTACTCCGGTCGGCGGTTTGAGCCTGTTTGCCGGAGCGCACTTGCGGGGATGGAAAGCCTACCTGCTGCCGCTCGCTCTGATGGCGGCCACGGACCCGCTGGTGGGCGGGTACTCTTTCGCCACGCCGTTCATTTACGCCAGTTTGCTGATCAATGTGTGGCTGGGTTCGCGTTTGCTGCGTAACTCCGCCGGGCCGATGCGGATTGGCGGCGCCGCCGCAATCGGCAGCCTGCAGTTCTTCGTGATCACCAATTTCGGCGTATGGCTTAAGTTCCCGCAGACTTACATGCACACGTCCGCCGGACTGGCCGCGTGCTACACGGCCGCGATTCCGTTCTACGGGCGCATGCTTGCTGCGGATGTGCTGTATTCGGCCGCACTGTTCGGTCTGCACGCCTGGTTGAGCCGCCGTCTGCCGGCTTCTCAGGCCGCCGCGGGCCAACTGGCATAGGCCGCACTTGATTTTTGATAAGGGGCCGGCGGCGGGCCGGCCCCTTTACCGCGCTATGATGAGCTTGACATGGCGTTGATCGCCGTTTCGGGCCATCCGGGATGCCGTTTCGAGGAAGTTGCGCGGCTCACTGCTCATGGGCTGGGGTTCGAGCTATTCACCCAGGCCCAGCTCCAGGCGCTGGCCGCGGAGGAATTCGGCGGCCCGCCTCCCGACAAAGCTTACTCCAGCCTGGTAACGTCCGTTCTGGCCAAGCTCGCTACGGAATATCACCTTGTCTACTGCGGTCTCGGGGGTGAAGTGCAGGCGCGGCATTTCCCGGGGCTGTTGCGGGTTCACGTCGTAGCTCCGGAAAGCGTGCGCGTGGGCAACCTGATGATCGATAAGCAGCTTGACCGGTTATCGGCGCGCGCCGCCCTCCTGGAGTTGGAGGCCGCCGAACGGGCGGAGCGCAGCGCGAAGCTTGGAAAGAGCCGCGCTACGGCCGAATTGTTCGACTTGGTGCTCAGCGCCGAGTCGCTCGGTTCCGAGCAGATGGTGGATTTGATTGCCCTCGCGGCAAAATCTTCGGGGCTGCGCGACCGCGGGTTGCTCTCCCATGCGGCCGAGGCGCAGTTGCAATTTCAGATGCGTCTCAAGCTGGCGCGCTTCGGCGTTGCTCCGCCGGCGAAGGTCACGCTGCGAAGCAAACAGTTCGCGCACGGAAGCGAAGAAACCTTCGCCAACCTTCTCGATTTCTACCGCATCGCCTGGGAGTACGAGCCCCGAACCTTTCCGATTCAGCACGACGGCGACGGCAATGTGGTGGAATCTTTCGCCCCGGATTTCTACCTGCCCGAGTTGGACCTCTACGTGGAATTGACCACTATGAAACAGTCCCTGGTCACTCGCAAGAACCGCAAGGTGCGGCTGCTGCGAGAGTTGTACCCGCAAGTGAACATCCAGGTGTTCTATCAGAAGGATTTTGAGAATCTGATCTTCAAGTACGGCCTTGCCGGCGGAGGGCGGGCATGAACCATGCCGCGGTTCCGGAGTTGGAGCGAGTCCTCTTCAGCGAGGAACAGATCGAGAGCCGCATCCGCGAGCTTGCCGCCGAGATTGACCGCGATTACCAGGGGCGCCCGCTGAAGCTGATCGGCGTGCTCAAGGGGTCGGTTTTCTTCTTGACCGCGCTGGCCCGCCACATCGAAACGCCGCTGAAGATCGATTTTCTGGGGATCTCCAGCTTTTCCGATAAGAGCGGGTCCCCCGGCGTGGTGCGCATCGCGAAAGACCTGGACGAGAGCATAGAGGGCGAGGACGTCCTGCTGGTGGAAGATATTGTGGATACCGGCTTTACGCTGCGCTATCTCTTGCAGAACCTGGCCGGCCGGGCGCCGAATTCGCTTTCCGTGTGTACTTTCCTTGACCGGCGGTCGCGGCGCATCGTGCAGACGCCTATCAAGTACCGCTGCTTCGAAATTCCCGACCGTTTCGTCGTCGGCTTCGGGCTCGACTACCAGCAGCTTTACCGGAACCTAGGCTACGTCGCGGTACTGAAGCCAGAGCGCTCCTGATTCGGCGCCGGAGAACGGCGCGCCTGGCAGCGGCCCCAGCGAGTTCGCGGGCCGCATCCCTGATATACTGGGAGTTCCCCTAACAGGAGTTATTTCAACAATGTTTGATCTTTTCCGTAGCCGAGACAAAGCCGTGCGCATTCTGCTGGGCGGCATCCTGGTCGTGGTGTCGTTTTCGATGCTCACATACCTGATCCCGAGCTACAATTCGGGCGCCGCGGATGCGGGCGATCAGGTGGTTGCGGATATCGGCAAGGGACAGTTGACGCTCCCCGAGGTCCAGCAGGCGATTCAGCAGACCGTTCGCGGCAGCCAAATCCCGCCTTCGGTACTGCCGAATTACATCCCGCAGATGGTCGATGAACTCATCATGCAGCGCGCCTTGGCGTTTCAGGCCGAGACCCTGGGATTCCAAGTCACCGACGCCGAGATGACGAAAGTGATCTCCGAGATGATTCCGGGCTTGTTTCCGGATGGGAAGTTCGTCGGGACCGAAGCGTATTCCGCTTTCCTGGCACAGCAGAACCTCAGCATTACCGAGTTTGAAACCAACCTCCGGCGGCAGATGCTCATCTCCCGGCTGCGGGATATCGCCCTCCAGGGCATCATCATCACGCCGGCGGAAATCGAACAGGCGTACCGGCGGAAGAACGAGCAGATCAAGGTGGAGTGGGTCAAGCTGACGGCGGATCAGTATCGCGGCGAATCCCAGCCCACGGCGGAGGAAGTGCAGGCGTATTTCAAGGCAAATACCGCGCGCTATCAATCGGCTGAAAAGCGGAACCTGGCCGTGCTGCTTGCCGACCCTGCGAAGATCGAGCAGACGTTGACGCCGGCGGACGCCGATCTGCAGCGCCTTTACAACGACGGTAAAGAGGCCTTCCGCACTCCCGAGCGCGTCAAGGTCCGGCATATTCTGTTGAAGACCAGCGACAAGCCGGCGTCGGAAGACCCCAAGATAAGAGCCAAGGCCGAAGATCTGTTGAAGCAGATTCGCGGCGGGGCGAATTTTGCCGACTTAGCCAAGAAGTTCTCCGAGGACGCCACGTCGGCCAACAACGCCAAGAGCCCCGGCGAACTGCCGGATTGGATCACCCGCGGCCAGACCGTGCCGGAGTTCGAGAAGGTGGCGTTCACGCTCAAGCCCACGCAAACCAGCGATGTGGTGAAGACGCAATACGGCTATCACATTATTCAGGTGCTGGCGCACGAAGATGCCCGCCTCCGGCCGTTTGACGAAGCGAAGGCCGATTTGACGGCCCAGTGGAAGAAGCAGCGCGTGAACGACTTGATGCAGACCATCAGCGATCAAGCGCAGGCAGCGCTGCAGAAGGACCCCTCGAACCCGGATAAGGTTGCGGCCCAATTCAACGTCCAGGTCCTGCGGGTCAATGATTTTCAGGCGGGCCAGCCGCTGCCGGACGTCGGCATGAGCCCGGACTTCGGCCAGGCCGTCGGGTCGCTGAAACAGGGAGAGGTTTCGCAGCCCGTGGCCTTCAACGACAATAAGATAGCTATTGCGGTAGTGACCGGTGTAACTCCGGCCCGCCCATCGACTCTGGCCGAGGTGGAAGGGAGCGTTCGCGAGACCCTGGTTGCCAACCGCAGCGCCGCCGCGCTTCAGAAGCACGTGCAGGAGCTTGCGGATGCCGGCAAGAAATTCGGAAACCTGGCCCAGGCCGCCAAGTCCATGGGCCTGCAGAGCAAGGTTTCGGCGGAAGTGAACCGCGCTGGCTCGGTGGAGGGGCTTGGGCCCGCGAGCTATCTCGATCAAGCATTCACTAAGCCGGACGGAAGCATTGTTGGGCCGGTGAATCTGCCGGACGGAGCCGCCGTGGCGCAGGTGACTCAGCATATCGCGGCCGATATGATCAAGCTCGGGGAGCAGATCACGGCGATTCGCGACGAACTAAAGCGCCAGAAAGAAAGCGACCGCTATACGTTGTTTTCCGAGGGCGTGCGACAGACGCTTACCGGCCAGGGCAAAATCAAAGTTCACGCGCCGGTGCTTCAGCGCCTTATCGCCAGCTTCAAGTCGAATAGCTAAAGCGGATGCCGCAGGCCATCCTGGAGTTTCTCCGGTCGCTGACGGACCCGGAACGGCTGATTGCCGTTCTGAGTACGTTGCTTTCCGGATGGCTGGGCTACGCAGCTCTGTTTGCCGTAGTTTATTCGGAGACGGGCCTCATGGTCGGTTTCTTCCTGCCGGGCGATTCACTGCTCTTCACGGTGGGCGTGGTGGCCGGAGCGGGTCACCTCGATATGGTTACGGTGAACGTCACCCTGATGGCCGCGGCTATTCTGGGCGATTCTACCGGGTTCTTCCTGGGGCGCAAGACCGGCCCGCGCATTTTCAGCCGGCCTGATTCCCGCCTATTCAAGCGCGAGTACGTGGTTCGCACCAGAAAGTTCTACGAACGCTACGGCGGCAAGACGATCGTGTACGCGCGTTTCGTGCCCATCGTCCGTACGTTCGCCGCGTTCATCGCCGGCGTAATGGGGATGCCCTACCTGCGGTTTCTGCCTTATAGCGTCTGCGGCGGCATCGGCTGGATCTTTAGCATGACGATGCTGGGACACTACCTCGGCAGCGTCCCGTTCATCAGACAGAACTTCGATAAGGTCATCCTGGCAATCATTTTCATTTCGCTGCTGCCTACCGTGATCGAAGTGCTGCATGCCCGCAGGGCTCCGAAGCCGGAAAGCGCGGGGAAGTAGCTCCGCGCCCGCGTTTCACTTCGACATTCCCACGAGCCCCGCTGCGTACAGGCGATCATCCACCCGCGTGAGCCGCCGAACGGTGGAGGCGTCAAGCAAGGCACGGTGGGGAATCTCGCAGAGGTGATTTGGGATCGTCCAGACGTCCTCCTCGTCAGTCATCCAACCGAGCCGGTCGAAGCGGCTGAGATTCACCGGCCGGGAATATCGCCTGAGGGTCTTCTCCCTGCGGTGATTGTAGTAGTGCTCGAAGTAGGACATCACGAGTTCGCGCAGGTTACGGTAGACCGGCTCGCGGAATCGCAGACCCGAGTAGTTCGATTTCGCCACGGCTCCCCAATGGGAGCCGGCGCGGAAGATGGCGAGCACGTGATCGTCGTCGCGCGTCGCTTCCAGATCGAGCAGCAGGGGCGGGTGGCCGAGCATGCGGAGGGCAGCGGCGCCGAAGAGGGCGCCCTCCATGCAATGGGCCGTCAGGTCGCGCATCACGCGGCGGGGCGAGCGGCACGTATCCCCATCGGGTTCCTTGTTGTAGGCAAGCTCGCAATCCAGGAAGCGCTGGATCTTCTCGGGTGAACTCAGGCGCCGGAATAGCGCGCGTTCCGCGGGTGTGAAGCCGTAGTCGGGCATGGAAAACTTAGCGTAGCGTAAACCGGCCGGCCCGGATCAGTGGGAGTGCTCGGGGTGCTCCATGCTGACGGGGATGGCGCACCCATTTTCCGAAATCCGGCAGCCAACGTGTTCGAACTGCACGGTGGTGTGGCCAATGTGAAAACGCTCTTCCAGCATGTGGTTGAGGCCGCGCAGAATGCGATCGCTTGCCGATGGCGGAACGTCGTTGATGAGGACGTGGCAACTGAGCGCGTGAGCGCTCGATCCGAGACTCCAGATGTGCAGATCATGCACGTCCAACACGCCGTCCACCGAGCGCATGGCCTCAGTCACATCGTTCAACCGCAGCCCCCGCGGGAGCCCTTCGAGCAGAATGTTGAGCGATTCGCGGACGATGTCCAGCGCCGTCCACACGATCAGGCCGCCGATGAGCGCCGAGAGGATCGGGTCCACCACATTCCAGCCCGTCTGGCGGATTATGATAGCCCCGGCGATGATGCCGACCGAGCCCAGCGCGTCGCCGAGCATGTGGACGAAGGCGCTGCGGACGTTGATATCGCGGTGGCGCGCACTCCGCAGGGCCCACATGATCCCGCCGTTCAGCAGCAGGCCAAGCCCTGCCATGGCCAGCATGATGGTTTCATTGACCGGCTCGGGGCGGCGCAACCGCAGGGCGCTTTCGTAAAAGATCCAGGCGGAGAGCGCCAGCAACGTCAGCGCGTTGACGAATGCCGACAAGACGCCGGCGCGATGGTAGCCATAAGTCTTGCTTTCGTCGGCGGGTTTGGACTGCAAGTAAAACGCGATCCACGCCAGCAACAGGGCCAGAGCGTCGGTAAAATTATGGCCGGCGTCAGAAAGCAGCGCCAGGGAATGCGCTTGGATGCCAGCGGCGGTCTCGATGGCGACAAAGGCGAACGTGGCCACCAGAGACCACCGCAAAGCCGTGCCGGTCCCGCCCCCGTTCTGATGCGTGTGCGTATGCACGTATCTTCCAGTGTACCCGCTCGGGCGGGGCCGGAATCGGAGCGAGGAAAGCCTGTTAACCTGGACTTTCGCAAGGGGAATGTCGTGGCGAATCGTACTCTATTGAAATCGATCGTCTGCCTCGGTATGGCCGCGATGGCTGCTTCCGCCGAGGAAGGCAAGTGGACGCCGCAGCAGGTTCTGCAACTAGACCAGGCATGGCTCAAGAAGCAGGGATTGGAACTGCCGGTCTCGCGCCTCTGGGATCCGGCGCGCGGAACCGGGTTGCTCTCGGGAACGGTAAGCCTTTCTTCGGGATGCTCGGCGGGTTTCGTTTCCGCCAACGGCCTCATCCTGACCAATCATCACTGCCTGTTTGGCCTTATTCAGGAACACAGCCGCCCCGACCGCGACTTGATTACGAACGGCTTTCTGGCGCGCACTCCCGAGGAAGAATTACGCGGGACCACGATGCGCGTCGCCATTCCCCGGAAGTTCACGGACGTCACCCGTGAGATGACCGGCGCGGCGCCGGCCGGAGCCGACGATCTGGCCCGCTCGCGCGCCATCGAAACGCGGCAGAAGGCGCTGGTCGCCGCCTGCGAGAAATCGCCGGGAATCAGGTGCAGCGTGGCGGCATTCGACGGCGGCTTGCAGTACACGCTGATCGAGACCTTGGAACTCACGGACGTGAGGTTGGTGTACGCGCCCCCGCGCGCGGTCGGCGAATTTGGCGGCGAGGAAGATAACTTCCGCTGGCCGCGCCACGTAGGCGATTTCGCCATGGCGCGCGCCTATCTGGACGGAAAGCCGTACCATCCCGAGTTCTACTTCCCGGTATCGCAGGCCGGCGTCAAGCCCGGCGACTTCGTTATGGTGCTGGGCTATCCCGGGCGCACGATGCGTTCGCTCACGGCGGACGAAATGGCCGACCAGCGCGACTATGTCTTCGGGCTCAGGGAGCAATTGTACGGCGAGTGGATACAGGCGCTTGAAGAAGCCGCGAAATCCAGCCGCGAAGGCGAAATTACGGTGGCGGCCACGCTCAAGAGCCTGCTCAATTCCCATACGAATGCCCAGGGACAGCTCGCAGGATTGCAGCGCGGGCGCATCATCGAGAAGCAGAAGGCCGCGGACGAAGCCGTGCTGGCCTGGGCGGCGCAGAAACCCGCCTATGCCGCTGGCGTGGCTGCCAAGCGCGAACTCGACCAGTTGGCCGCCCGGCGACGCCAGACCGCCACGAGGGATTTTCTGCTTCAGGCTGCCTCGTCGGGCGCGGTGGCACTGAAGGACGCGATCATCCTGGTGCGGCTGGCGGGCGAGCGCGCCAAGCCCGATGCGGAGCGCGAGCCCAACTACATGCAGCGCGAATGGGAGCGTATCAAGGCGGGCCTTGAAAGGGACCAGAAGAGCTTCTTCCGGCCCGCGGACGAGGCCGTGTTGGTGCGCTATGTTCAGCGGGCGCTGCAACTCGAAGCCCCCGGCCGCATCGAAGCCGTGGAGCGCGCATTCCGCGGGCAGGACCCGGGGCGGAACGTGCGTGCGCTCTACGAGGGGACGAAGGTCACCGATCTCGAACAGCGGATGCGGATGTTTGGGGAAAGCGCCGATCAACTGCGCGCCCGCAAGGACCCGCTGCTCGATTTCGCCTTCGCTCTCGATCCGGAGTTGCGCGCATGGCAGACCGCGGCGCGGGTGCAGGATGCGGCCGCTGCCAGGCTGCGGCCCGAGTGGCGCAAACTGGTGATCGCTCACGCGGGCCAGCCCGTCGCGCCGGATGCCAATTCCACGCTGCGCGTCAGTTTCGCCCATGTGGCCGGCTACGCGCCCAGAGATGGCGTGTTCTATACGCCGCAGACCACGCTTGCCGGCATGATCGAGAAGAATACGGGTGTGGAGCCGTTCGCCGCGCCGGCGCAGTTGCTTGAAGCCGCGAAGACGGTGGACGCCTC
This sequence comes from uncultured Acidobacteriia bacterium, assembly GCA_903925975.1. Taxonomy (GTDB): domain Bacteria; phylum Acidobacteriota; class Terriglobia; order Bryobacterales; family Bryobacteraceae; genus BOG-224. Next base: position 46,238 of record CAIYHG010000093.1, read on the forward strand.
CAAGATCCCGCTCGATTTTCTATCGAATGCCGATACCACGGGCGGCAATTCCGGCAGCCCCGTGGTGAACGGGCGAGGTGAATTGGTGGGGCTCAACTTCGACCGCGTGTGGGAGAACGTGGCCAACGACTTCGGCTATAACCCCGAGATCGCAAGGAATATCAGCGTTGACGTACGATTTCTGCGATGGCTTCTGGAATTGAACCGCGCGGATAACGTTCTGAACGAACTCGGGCCGCGGAAACCGTAACGGAAGCAACCTCTATATCAGCGCGTGGATGATCAGGAAGGTCAAGGCGGCAATAATCGCCGCGGCGGGAATGGTCATGACCCACGCCCACACGATATTGCCTGCCAGGCCCCAACGCACGGCTTTCATGCGCTGAATGCTGCCCACTCCGGCGATCGAACCCGCTATGACGTGGGTGGTCGAGACGGGCTGCTTCAGCCATGTTGCGAAGAGGATGGATATGGCTGCCGCCGCCTCCGCGCAGAAGCCGCCACGCGGTTTCAGTCGGGTCAGCCTGGTGCCCATGGTCCGGATGATTCTCCAGCCGCCGCTCATCGTCCCAAGCGCAATTGCGGCATAGGCCGACAGCACCACCCACGTGGGAACATGAAAGTCCCGCTGGTATCCGGATGTCACCAGCACGCTGGTGATGATCCCCATGGTCTTCTGCGCGTCATTAGTGCCGTGAGCAATGCTGTACAGGGCGGCGGAACCAAGCTGCAGCCGCCGGAAATGCGAATCCATTTTTGAGGGGCTGGACTTCCGGAACAGCCAGAAAATACCAACCATGAGCGAATACGCCAGAACCAGGCCCAATAGCGGGGCGAACACGATAAACGCCAGCGTCTTGGGCCACTGTCCCACTACAAGGCCCTTGAGCGCCTGGCTAGGGCCGAGTTGAAGACCCGCATGGGTCAGCGCGGCGCCCGCGTACCCGCCAATCAGAGCGTGGGAGGAACTGGTCGGCAGCCCGAGCCACCATGTAATCAGGTCCCAGACGATCGCGCCGATTACTCCAGCCAGGATTACGTACGGAGTTACGAGCGCGATGTTCACGAAGCCGCTGCCTACCGTGCTTGCCACGCCCGTGCCGAACATAAATGCCGCGGCGAAGTTGAAGAATGCGGCCCAAAGCACCGCCTGGAATGGCGTGAGGACGCGCGTCGCGACCACCGTCGCCACGGAGTTCGCCGCGTCGTGGAAGCCGTTGATGAAATCAAAGACCAGCGCGACGGAGATGATCAGAATTGCGATAGTGAGCGGGGACATGTGATGTAACGTGCGCTACGCCAGCGGCGCCGGAACCAAGCATCCATAATACCCCACAGCGCGGAACTACCCCACCCGCGTTGCGTCGAGCGGCGGATTGGCTAAGCGGCGTGGTCCCCGTTAGACGTGGCGCCGATCTTCAGCGGCCGGGCCTTCCGTTACCATCCTCCGGGTTGGGACCCGGCCGGCCGTGCTAAATTGATGATTCCGATGCGAAACGTATTGATTATTGGCTCCGGCTGCGCGGGCAACACGGCCGCCATATACACGGCGCGCGCCAATCTGAAACCCCTGGTGGTCAGCGGCCACGACGCGGGCGGCCAGCTCTCGCTGACTACGCTGGTTGAGAACTTCCCCGGTTTCCCCGAGGGGATTAACGGCCCCACGCTGGTCGAAAACATTAAACAACAGGCGCAGAACTTCGGCGCCGAGTATCTGCACGGCGCCGTGCTGGACGCCGATTTCTCCGCGCGCCCATTCCGCCTCAACGTGGAAGGCGAGTGGATTGAGACGCGCACGGTGATCATCGCCTCCGGCGCTTCGGCCCGATGGTTGGGGCTGCCTTCCGAGCAGAAACTTATCGGGCACGGAGTCAGTTCCTGCGCCACTTGCGACGGCTTCTTCTATCGCGGGAAGAAGATCATGGTGATCGGCGGCGGCGATTCGGCCATGGAAGAAGCTCATTTCCTGACTCGCTTCGGCAGCGAGGTCACGCTGGTGCACCGGCGGGAAGAGTTCCGCGCTTCGAAGATCGTGCTTGACCGCGCGCGGCAGAATCCGAAGATCAAGTTCCTGCTGAACACGGTAGTCGAAGAAGTCAAGGATGTAGAGAAGAATCTGGTAACCGGCGTACGGCTGCGTGACGTGAAGACCGGCAAGGTATGGGAGCAGGACGTGGACGGTTTCTTCCTGGCTATCGGCCACATCCCGAACACAGCCGTGTTCCGCGGCCAGATCGAGACCGATCCCGACGGCTACATCGTTTCGCAAGGTGGAGCGCGTACGAACATTTCGGGCGTGTTCCATGCCGGCGATGTTCAGGACCGCGTGTACCGGCAGGCGATCACCGCCGCGGGCGCGGGCTGTATGGCTGCGATTGAAGTGGAACGCTACCTTGAAGCGGAGGGACACTAGACATGATCGAGCGGCTTTCACCCCCCGGGACGCCGGCGCCTTGCGGGCCTTACTCTCCGGCGGTCCGCGCCGGTGATTTCATCTTTGTTTCCGGGCAGGTTCCGCTCAACCCCGCCACCCAGCAGGTTGTCTCGGGCGACATCCGGCAGGAAACGCGCCAGACCCTCGATAACCTCAAAGCCATCCTGGAGGGCTGTGGTGCCACGCTGGCCGATGTAGTGAAGTGCACCGTCTTCCTAGCCGAGAGCGGCGATTTCGCCGGCATGAACGAGGTTTACGCCGAGTACTTCGGTGACTCGAAACCGGCGCGCAGCACCGTGGTCTGCGGCTTCGCTCTCCCGAATATCAAAGTGGAGATGGACGCGATAGCCTACCGGCCGAAGTAAGAAAGACTTAGCCCAGCCCCGGAACTCCGCCGAGGGTCTTGGCAAGCCGGACCGCGCGCAGAATCGCCTGGGCCACAGCCTCGGCGGCCGCAACTCCGAGAGCGTTGATATCGGCAGCGACCTCGCCGGTCGCGAGCGCGAAGGTAATGTCCCCGTCGAACATCGTGTTGACCGGGTAAATCGTACGGGCCATGCCCAGGCTGGCGAATTGCGCCAGTTTGTTCGCCTGAACCTTCGTGAGCTTTGCGTTAGTGGCTACTACGGCCAGCGTGGTATTACCCGCGCCGCGTGCGCCCGGCGCGCCGTTCCGTTTCATCACCTCGACCGTATCGGCGAATTCCCGGCCATCGGGGGCCGTCCGGGCCCCGGCCACAATCTTGCCGGTGGCGGGGTCGCGTACGTCGCCCAACGCGTTCACTGCCACCAGACACGCGACCATGGCGCCTCCGGGCAACGTCACCGTGAAGGAGCCGATGCCGGATTTCATGGCCTGCTTCATCCCGAGTATCTTGCCCACGGTCGCGCCCGTACCGGCGCCCACGCAACCTTCCTTGACGGCGTCATCCGTCGCAGCGGCCGCAGCTGCGTATCCCATGGCGGCGGTGGGCCGCACGTTGGCTTTGCCGATCGCGAGATCGTACAAAATCGCGGCGGGCGTCAGGGGCACCTTGGCTGCGCCCGTCTCGTATCCGAAGCCCTTGCTCTCCAGGTACCGGCGCACTCCCGACGTCGCCTCCAGACCGAAAGCGCTTCCGCCCGAGAGCAGGATGCCGTGCGTCTCCTGTGTGATGTGGCCGGGGTCGAGCGTGGCGATCTCCTCGGTCCCCGTGGCCGAGCCGCGGATGTCCACGCCTCCCACCGCGCCCTTCCCGCACAAAATGGCGGTGCAGCCGGTGATGGCCTCGAAGTCGGAAACGTGCCCGACAAGAATGCCCGTGATGTCTGTAAGTCCTTTCATCGCCTAATTTATAGTTGTATGGTAGCATCGGTTTCAAGGACCGACCGTATTGTTCGACTTGCTGAAGCAGCCAGTTCTCGCGGTTCAGGAGTTTCTTCTTCTTGCGGGCCGGGCGTTCCGAAACATCTTCCGCCACCCGCACTATGGGGACGACATAGCGCTCCAGATGGATACGATCGGGGTGGGCAGTCTCCCGATCGTCGTACTCACCGGTTTCTTTAGCGGCGCCGTCATGGCGCTGCAAATGTCTCGCGCTCTGGCGATGTACGGGCAGGTGGGGCGCACCGGAACGGTAGTCTCGATCACGCTGGTTCGCGAACTCGGCCCCGTCCTTACGGCCCTGATGGTCGCCGGCCGCAACTCTTCGGGTATCGCCAGCGAACTCGGCTCGATGAAAGTCACCGAGCAGATCGATGCCATGCGCGCTCTAGGCACCGACCCCGTCCAGAAGCTGGTGACGCCCCGGCTGTTGGCTACGGCGGCCATGCTCCCGGTTCTGACTGTGATTGCGGATTTCGTTGGAATGGTGGGCGGCTGGCTGATTGCAGCGGCCTTCCTGGATCTAACCTCGCTGCAATACTGGAGCACGGCGTGGCGGGCGCTCGAATGGAATGACGTGTCGCAGGGGCTCCTGAAACCGCTGGTATTCGCGGTGGTGGTCTCGCTGATCGGGTGTTTCTACGGGTTGCGCACTACGGGAGGGACGCAGGGCGTGGGCCGCTCCACGACGCAGGCCGTGGTGGCCTCGACCGTCCTGATCTTCATCCTGGATTTGCTGATCACCAAGATTTTCGTGAGCCAGGCGGGCGGATAATGTCAGGCAGCGGCCATACGCCGGTAGTGCGCTTCGAAGATGTTACGGTGGAGTTCGACGACCAGCCGGTTCTCTCTGGCGTCAGCTTTGAGGCGCAGGAAAAGGAATCGCGGGTCATCTTTGGCGCCGCGGGCAGCGGCAAGACCGTGTTGCTCAAGACGGCGCTCGGGCTCATCAAGCCCTCCAAAGGGCGCGTGTTCGCCTTCGGCCGCGACCTTACGGCCATGCGCGAGCAGGAGCTTTTCGAAATCCGCAGCCGCATGGGGATGCTCTTCCAGGAAAGCGCATTGTTCGACTCGCTGACCATTGAAGAGAACGTGGCCTATCCGCTGCTGAACCAGAAGTCTATTCACTGCTCCGTGAAAGAGGCGCAAAGGCGCGTGCAGGAGGCGCTGGACTTCGTCGAACTGGGCGACACGCTGGAGAAGTTTCCCTCGGAACTATCGGGCGGTATGCGCCGCCGCGCCGCGATTGCCCGCGCCGTGGTAACCGCGCCTCCGCTGATCCTCTACGATTCGCCAACCGCGGGTCTCGACCCCATCACGGCTTACACGATCATGGCCCTGCTCATCAAGGAGCGCGACGCGGCCGGCACCACCACTCTCATGGTGACCCAGCGCTATCAGGATGGTCATCTGATGGCCAATTTCCGGTACAATTCGGAACAAGGGCGCTTGGAGCCCGCCCAGAACGGCGCCGCGCGCGATTTGCGAACGACCTTCATGGTCCTGCGCGAGGGGCGTCTGGTCTTCGAAGGCAGGCAGGAAGAGCTTGAGCGATCGGACGATCCGTACCTCTCGAAATTTGTGAAGAAGCGGGAAGAATAGATGCCGGAGCGGAGCAAAGTCAAATGGTCGCAGTTGAAGGTCGGCATGGTCGGCGCCGCCGCCTTTGCCATCCTGTTCCTTCTGGTGTTTCTGCTAACCGGCAGCAAGGGGCTCTTTCAGAAGAACGCGATGCTGCGCACCTACATGGATGATGCTTCGGGCCTGGCCGAAGGGACTCCGGTACGGCTGAACGGCATCACCGTGGGCTACCTGAATGCCCTGCGCCTGACCGGTTCGAGCGGTCCGAGGCGCTCGGTGGAATTCCAGATGCTGGTGCAGCAGAAGTTCCTGACGGATATTCCCGTGGATTCCATCGCCGGGATCAGCGCGGCGAACCTTCTGGGTGACAAGTTCATCAACATCACCAAAGGTACGAGCCCGAAAACCGTGCTCCCAGGAGGGGAATTGGCCAGTCTGCAGGCGCAGGACATCCCCGAGTTGATGGCCCAAAGCGCCAACCTGCTCCAATCGTTCCAGACGATTGTCGGCCGCCTCGATAAAATGATCGCCGGCGTCGAAGAGGGTAAGGGAAACATAGGCAAGTTTCTGAAGGACGAAGAGCTATACACGCGGCTCAATAGCATTGCTTCCGAAGGGCAGAAACTGCTTTCGGACGTCCGCACCGGCGGAGGGACGCTCAGCAAGCTGATCTACGACGACTCGCTCTATCAGGAAATCCGCTCGCCGCTGCGGCGCATAGATGGCATGCTTGCCGACCTGCAAAACGGACAGGGCACGGCCGGCAAACTACTCAAGGACCCGGCTCTATTCGACGAAGCGCATCAGTCGCTCATCGAGATGCGGGGTTTGCTTGCCGATGTGAATGCCGGGAAGGGAACCGCGGGCAAGCTGCTGAAAGACGAGCAGCTTTATCAACGCATCAATGAATTGGCGGTCAAGCTCAACGGAACCATTGACAAGATCAATTCCGGCAGCGGCACGGTGGGCCAACTCATGGTGAACCCGGCGCTTTTCGAATCCCTCAACGGCGCCACGCGCGAGTTTCAATCGCTGGCGAAGGATATCCGGGCGAACCCCAAGAAGTTTCTCACCATCCGGTTGACCCTGTTTTGAAAACGCGAAAACAGCTGGTAATTAATGCCGACGATTTCGGCCTCGCGCCGGACGTCAATGCAGGCATTGTGGAGTGTCATGTCCGCGGAGTACTGACTGCCGCAACGCTGATGGCAAACGGCGCGGCGTTCGAAGACGCCGTCCGGTTGGCGCGCCAAACCCCATCGCTCGATATCGGCGTACACCTGACGCTGATCGGCGGAACTTCACTCCTAACAGGGCGGTCTCTTCCGGTCACGGTAACCGATTTTCTGAGGGCATACGCGAGCGGCCGAACACGCATATACCAGGAGCTGCGCGCGCAAATCGAGCGGGTCCTCGAATCCGGGCTGCGCCCGAGCCATCTCGATACTCACAAACACACTCACTTGGCCCCACCCGTATTGAACGCAGTGGCCCGGCTCTCTCAGGAGTTCGGAATCCGCTGGGTGCGCCGCCCGTTCGATTTTCCCGTGAACGCAGCGCCCGTTCCGATCCTGAAGCGGCTCACCGGCCGCGCCTTGGGCGTGCTGCGAGGCCGTTTCCACCGGGTGCTCTCCGAGCATGGATGCAAGACCACGGATCACTTCGCTGGTTTTCAAATCACGGGCCGCTTCCAAACCGCCGAACTCGTAGCTTTGCTGGATGCGCTTCCGGATGGCAGCACGGAGCTGATGACGCACCCCGGCCGCTGCGGAGAACATCTCCGCGGAATGCGCACGCGCCTTAAGGAGAGCCGCGAGCGTGAACTCGAAGCGCTGCTTTCCGCCGAAGTGCGCGAAGCCCTGGAGCGCAACCGCATCCAGCTGGCGGCGTTCACGGATCTCGCGTAACTCGATTCCGCGCCACTTATACTCAGAATATGCCCGGCATTCTTTATGTGGTCGCGACCCCCATCGGCAACCTCGAAGACATCACCTACCGGGCCGTGAGAATACTGAAGGAAGCCGGCCTGATCGCCTGCGAAGATACGCGCCAAACGCGTAAGCTGCTGGATCGCTACGGCATTCACACTCCCACCATCAGCTACCACGAGCACAACGAGGCGGAGCGCGCCCCCGAGCTTGCCGCGCGCATGCTGGCCGGGGAGTCGATCGCGCTCGTTTCCGACGCGGGCGTGCCTCTGATCTCAGACCCCGGCTACCGGCTGGTAAGGGCCGCCATCGAGAACGAGATCCGGGTGGAGGCGATCCCCGGCCCGTCGGCGGCGCTTGCCGCGCTGGCCGCCTCCGGCCTGCCCACCGACGCCTTTCACTTCGCCGGCTTCCTGCCGCCTAAGACCGGTCAGCGCGTCAAGGCGCTGGAGGCGCTTGCGGAGGAACGCGCCACGCTCATCTTCTATGAAGCTCCGCACCGCCTACTGGATACTCTGGAGGCCATCGAGCAGACCCTTGGGCCGCGCCCCGTGGTGATGGCGCGCGAACTGACCAAGATTCACGAAGAGATTCTCCGCGGAACCGCCGCCGAGGTGCGCGCGCAGTTGGCGGCGCGCGAAGCCATCAAAGGCGAGGTGACTCTGCTCGTCGGCAAGGCCGAGGCGCCCCCGCCCGACGACGGACCGGTGGAGGAAGCGGTGGAAGAGTTGATCCGCCAGGGGGCCGCCCGGATGGATGCGATCAAGGCCGTGGCGCGCCGCCGCGGGCTCTCCAAGCGCGAGGTCTACGATCAATTGCTGGGGAAGTGACCGCCCAAGCCGGGTTGGCGCGCAGCGCCCCGGCTACTTGCCCGAAGATCCGAAACCGCCCTCTCCACGGCGGGAATCGGCGAGTTCGCCCTCTTCCCACTCCACCGCTTCGTAGCGGCTTACGATCATCTGCGCGATGCGGTCCCCGGCCTGTATGGTGTATGGTTCGCGCCCCAGGTTCAGCAGGATGACGCGGATCTCGCCGCGGTAACCCGGGTCGATTGTTCCGGGCGCATTGGGCATGGTAATCGCGTGCTTGAGGGCCAGCCCGCTGCGCGGCCGCACCTGCGCTTCGAATCCGGGCGGCAGCTCTATCGTGAGCCCCGTTGAAACCAGCCGGGGAGCGCCGGGTTCGAGCGTGGCGTTCTCGACGGAGCATAGGTCCATGCCGGCGTCTTCTTCGGGTCCGTGGGCGTAGCGCGGCAAGATGGCCGCTGGGTGAATTCGTCGGATGCGGATGCGCACCCAGCTATCATAACTTCCAGCTATGATATCGTCTTGACCCCGAACAAACGCGTACTCACGCTCGCCCCCATCCCGCCCGAGAAGATTGCCTACGCCCTGGCTCGTTACAGCCGTTCGCCCGATTCGATCCGGGAATCCATCGAGTGGGTGCGCAGCCACGATTCCAGGAAATTTCTGGAGAGTTTCTACTTCCAATACGGGCACGCGTCCATTGCCGACCTGGGTCACGCCGTCATCTGCTTCGAGGGCATCTCCGAACTGGCGGCTACGGAAATTGAACAGGAGCCCCTCTGGGACGGCCAGGCGAAATCGTCGCGGTACCAGGATTTCTCGCGCTCGGGCTTCATCATGCCGGGCGAACTCGAAGGCGAAAACGCCGCGCTGTACCGACAGACTGGCGAGGCCCTGCTGGCCACCTACGGCGAAGTTAGGGAACTGGCTCGGGCGCGCCTCAAAGAGAAGCTGCCTCGTCCGGCCGACATGGCAGCCGACGCGTACGAGCGCAACTTGGCCGCGCGCGCCTTCGACGTGGCCCGCTACCTGCTGTTCTGGGGCGTGCCCACGAACGTCGGCCAGGTGGTCAGCATCCGGACGATCGAGAAGCAGATTCGGCGACTCAAGGCCTCGCCTTACGAGGAACTCCGCAGCCTCGGCGACGAATTGGCGCAGGCCTGCGCCGCGCCGCCCGAGTGCGTGTGGGACGCTTCGTGGGAAGCGGAGCCGATCGCCCCCACGCTGGCGCGCCATTCGGAGCCGGATGCGCATGCAGCGCGTGCGCGTGCGGACCTGCGGCTCTGGGCGGAACAGAATCTTCCGCCAGCGGCGGGCGCGGGGTCCGTGTATGTGGATCTGATGCGGCCGTCGAACATCCCCGCCGAAATCGCCGCTACGCTGCTTTACCCGGTTACCAACAGGCCGTTCCGCGAACTGTATGACATCGCCTGCGCCTGGAGCCCGCGGCAGAGAGCCGAGGTTTTCGACGTCGCGCTGGCCTCACGCACCAGGAGGGACGAGATTCTAGCCGGCTTCCGCGGCGGGCTCTACTGCTATGACCTGGTGATTGACGTGGGCGCCTACCGCGATCTGCAGCGTCACCGGCGGTGCCAGAAATACCGGCAGGAATACGCCGGAGGCCTGGGTTTCGAGACGCCCGAACTCGTTGAGGAGGCTGGAGCCAGGGAAATCTACAACCGCGCAATGAGCCACGCCTTCGAAACCATGCGCCGGCTTCCGTCGCCCGCGTGCCACTATCTGCTGCCGTTCGGCGCCCGTTCGCGGTTCCTCTTCAAGATGGATTTCGCCGAAGTGGAATACGTCTCCAAGCTTCGCAGCGGAGTGAAGGGGCATTTCAGCTACCGCCGCATTGCCTGGGAGATGAAATGCAAGATGGAGGAATTGGAGCCGGAGCTGGGCCGTTTGATCGAGGCCACTCCGCCGTGGATTGAAGACCCTCTACGCCGCTGACCTCGCCCGGGCGATTGCCTTCTAGCGCAGGTTGAACTTCTTCATCTTGTAGCGAAGCGTGTCGCGCGTGATGCGCAACAGGCGGGCCGCCTGAGTCTGGTTACCGTTGGTCTTTTCCAAAGCCCGCGTCAGGAGCGTGCGCTCGTTCTCCTCAAGCGAGAGGCCTTCCGCGGGAATGTCCACGGCGGCGGCCGCAACTGCCGGGCTCGAGCCGTCGGGCCGGGAAATAGCGATCGGCAGACTCTGGTATGTGATCAGGGACGAGTCCTCAAGGATCATGGCGCGCTCGATCGCGTTTCGCAATTCGCGAACGTTGCCGGGCCAATCGTGCGCCATCAGAAGCCTCAGCGCGGAGTCGCTGACGCCTTCGATGTTCCGCTTGAACTTGCGGTTGTAATGCTCGATGAAGAAGCGCGTCATCGGCAGGATGTCGTCCGTCCGGTCGCGCAGCGGCGGAATCAGGATCTGAATTACGTTCAGCCGGAAATAGAGATCCTGCCGGAAAGCGCCCTCTTTCACGGCTTCCCGCAGATTCTTGTTGGTCGCGGCCACCACGCGCAGATCCAGGTTGATATCTTTCAAGCCGCCGAGACGCCGGAAAGACTGGTCCTCCAGCACGCGCAATAGCTTCGCCTGAAGCATCAGCGGGATCTCGCCGATTTCGTCCAGGAAAAGAGTGCCCCTGTCCGCCAGTTCGAAGATGCCGCGCTTCTGGGCGCGCGCATCGGTGAAGGCACCCTTCTCGTAGCCGAATAGTTCGCTCTCCAGCAGCGTCTCCGGAATGGCAGCGCAGTTGATGGCGATGAAAGGCTCGGCCTGGCGCACGCTTTGGTAGTGCAGCGTCTTGGCTACCAGATCCTTGCCTGTGCCGTTCTCTCCCTCAAGGAGGATCGTCGTGGCCTCACTCGCCGCAACGCGCCGTACGAAATTCAAGACCTCCCGCATGCTGGAAGATTCGGCGATGACTTCCCGCTTCTGCGGCGCGGCCTCTTCGGTGACGTCCTTGATCGTAGCCACCACGCCCGATAGCGCTCCGGCCGCGTCGAACATCTGGGTGGTCCTCATGATCACCAGGCGCTCCATGCCGTTTTCGGTGTGGAGGCGGACCGTGCAATGGGGAGCCGCCGGCGCTTGGTTCAAACCCACCAGGACGCCGCAACCCGGTTCGCAAGAGGCGCACTTGAACACTTCCTGGCAGTATTTGCCCAGGAGTTCGTCCGACCCCATGCCGAACAGTTTCTCGGCCGCCCTGTTCACCCCCGTAATTCGGAATTCGGCGTCATACAAGACAAGGGCGTCCGAAAGCTGATCGAACACGGACTCCAGGACAGCGGTTTTCTGCCAGGTTGGGCTAAGTTTTGACATCAAAGCAGTTGTTCCCAATTATACCAAGGCCTCTGGGGGAATTGGCCCAACCCCGGTGATTCCGGGGGGATTGCGCCCACCCTGGGCGCCGCCAATCGCGGGAAGAGTCCCGAATCCCATGAGTTAGCCCTTGGCGATGGAATTGCTCTTCTCGATGCCGGAGGCATTGATGTTCTCGATAAAAATCGGAGTCCCGGCTGTCATTCTGCTGGGCGGATTCCTGATTTGCACGACAGCTTCGTACGGCACCCAGGAATATACGAAACAGACCAAGAAGGCCTGCAAGTACTGCCACACGGAAAGTTTCCCGAAGGCCGGCACGGAAAAAGCCAAAGAGCTTACGCCCGCCGGGAAGTACTTCCAGGAGAAGAAGGCCCTGCCGCCCGAGGAAAAGAAGTAGAGCTTTTACCGGCGGGCCTGGATTCGACCATGATGCAGACGGTTCAGTTAGCCATTACCGATGCCGCTCTTCGAGCGGAGGTTCGGGAGGCTCTGTCCCGCACCTGCGCGTGGCGCCTGGAGGCGGTGGATCGGCCGGACCCGTCTCAGAATGGTGTCCTCGTTCTGGATGAGGCAGCCCTTGACGGGCTGCCTTTTACGTTAACCTACCCGGAGCGGGTGGTACTCATCGCGCGCCAGGAAACCAACGAAGTGATGTCGCGAGCCTGGGATGCGGGAATCGTCTCCGTGGTCTCGGTCGATGACCCCATCAATACCGTGCTGCTCGCCATTATGGCTGCGGCACTGCGCGTCGCAAAATCCCATCATGCGGCCGCTCCGGGTGGCATTTCCCCCAGCACTGCGCCTGTTTCTGCGTCATTATCCCCAGAAATCCCACATTGCGATCCGAAACGTTGCAAAAATCAATAATTTATCTAAATTGTTGTTGTGGAATTCGACGTGCAGTAGACCTCCACTTCGGGAGACTGCTGAGATGGGCTCTTCAATAGAACAACCAGAGGTTATTCTCCTAAACCGCCCGTGCAGGGTATGGGCCGAGCGGACCCTCGCTGCCAGTTGTGGCTGGAGTTTATCTCTCGTATCTGTAGTAGATCTCATCGCGGAAGATACAGCGAAGAAGGTGGGCCGGGCCGCGTTCGTTTTGTCCAAGACCGTAGATCTCGCGGGCACTACCGTGCAATTTCGACCATAGGCGTCTGTAGAAATTTTCCTCTCGAACAGAGTCCGGCCGCGCCGCGTCCGCTTTACACTCAGGAGTAACGATCAAAATGAAAGACAGGGCACTGACATCTCGGGGCGTCGCGGCCGGTTTCGCCCTGGCTATGGTTCTACTGGCGTCCCCGGCTGCAACCCTGCGGGCGGCGGGGGTGGATTGCACTTCCTGCCACGACCAAGGGGCGAAGCTTGCCAAGAGCGCCCATTCCGCGCTGACTTGCGACACGTGCCACGAGAACTACGTCGCCGATAAGCACCCGGCCGGCATCACCAAGCCGGCCTGCGCCACGTGCCACGCGGATGTGGCGGGCGATTACGGCAATGGAGTGCACGGTCTGGCCCGGAAGCAGGGCAACGAAAGCGCCCCCGATTGCGGCGTTTGCCACGGAAGCGCGCACGAACTGCTCCCCACCGGCTCACAGGCTTTTCGCGGCGCTGTCCCCGATACCTGCGGAATGTGCCACGCCGAAGTGGCCGAACAGTATAGCGCCAGCGTTCACGGCAAGGCGGTGGCGCGCGGCGTAACGCAGGCCCCGATATGCACGTCTTGCCACGGCGAGCACAAGATCATCCGGCCGAGCAATTCCTCCTCGCCCGTGAACGCCGCACACATCCGGGAAACCTGCGGCAGTTGCCACGGCGACGTGCGCCTGACGAAGAAGTTCGGGCTCCCCACTGACCGGATCGTGAGTTTCGATTCGTCGTTCCACGGCCTGGCGTCGAAGGCCGGTTCGCAATCGGTGGCCAATTGCGCGAGTTGCCACGGCGTACACAATATCCTGCCCTCTTCGGATCCGAAATCCACCATCAACGCGAAGAATCTTCCGGCTACCTGCGGCAAGTGCCACTCGGGCGCAGGCACGCGGTTCGCCATCAGCCAGGTGCACGTGGCCGATGGCGCGGCCGGTGAGCCAGCGATCATTCGTCTCGTGCGCCAGTTCTACCTGCTGGTGATCCCGGTGACCATCGGGCTCATGCTGCTGCATCACGCCGGCGATTGGATGCGGAAGCTCATAGCGCTCCGCTTCCGCCCCCGCCGCCAGCCGCAGCAATCTCACGCCAGCGGTGAGCTGAGCATGCTTTTCTGGGAACGTATCCAGCACGCAGTTCTGGCCATCGCGTTCCTGACGCTGGGATGGACGGGATTCGCGCTGAAGTATCCCGACCAGTGGTGGGCCCGGCCGCTCCTCCTTCTGGAATCGAAGTACCCGATTCGGGGTATCATCCACCGGACCGCGGCTGGCGTATTCGTGGCCGCCGCAATCATGCATGTCGTTTCCCTCATCGCCAGCCGCAAGCTGCGGGAACATTGGATGCTCATGCTGCCCAAGATGAACGACCCGAGGGAAGCGCTTACCAACTTCGCCTACAACCTTGGCTTGGGCGACCGGCGGCCGCCGCGCTCGCATCACAGCTATGTCGAGAAAGCCGAATATTGGGCTCTGGTTTGGGGCACGATAGTGATGGCCGGCACCGGCGGATTGCTGTGGGCCAACAACCTTGCGTTGAAATTCCTGCCGAAGATCTGGCTGGACGTGGCGACATCGGTGCACATGTATGAAGCCACCCTGGCGGTGCTGGCCATCATTGTCTGGCACCTCTACTCGACCATCTTCGATCCCGACGTTTACCCCCTGAATACGTCGTTCTTAACCGGAAAGAGCGTGAAGAATGACGAGCACTCCGACCATCCGCCGCAAGGCTCCAAAGCCGCGGGAGACTAATGGGAAGGACCGACATTCCGAACATGCCCGAACAAAGCAGCAGGAATTGGTTATCTCCGATAATTCATCTTTCGAACAACTGGATCAGCCTTCTCGGCGTCGTACTGGTCACGACGTGTACTGTTTTCTGGCTTTTCCTTCTGCCTACCACGTTGCGGGGCGAGGTCCAGAACCCGTATATCGGCGCCCTCGCGTTCCTGGCGATTCCGGGCCCCTTCTTTCTGGGTCTGCTCCTGATTCCCGTGGGAATCATGATCAAACGCCGCCGTGAAGGCCGAACCGGAATACACCCCATCGACGCGGGCCTGACGTGGAGTAATCCGGAGGTTCGCCGCCTGGCGCAGTTCATCGGCGTGACCACGGTGCTCAACATTATCATCGCCAGCCAACTCAGCTACGGGGCCGTGAGCTACATGGAGTCGGTGACGTTCTGCGGGCGTACTTGCCATACCGTGATGCAGCCTGAGTACACGGCCTATCAGAACTCGCCGCACTCGAGGGTGGCTTGCGTCCAGTGCCATATAGGACCGGGCGCGGGCTGGTTTGTGCGCAGCAAGCTCTCCGGCGCGCGCCAGGTTCTGGCGGTAGCGTTCAACACTTATCCGCGACCCCTTCCGACGCCGATCCATAACTTGCGCCCGGCGAGGGAAACGTGCGAACAGTGTCACTGGCCGCAGAAGTACGGCGAAGACCGGCTTCGCGTAATCTCCAAGTTCGCGGATGACGAAGCCAACACCGCCAGCAAGACCGTGCTGCTGATGAAGATCGGCGGCGGCAACCACGGCATCGGAATCCACGGCACGCACCTCGGGCCGGGCGTCAGCATTCGGTACGGTCATGCCGACGAGGGGCGCCAGAACATCCCGTGGGTGCAGTACAACACGCCGGATGGCAAGTCCGTGGTCTACGCTACGCCCGATGCGAAACCGGATGGCGCCGGGCTCACCATGCGCGAGATGGATTGCATGGATTGCCATAACCGCCCATCGCATACGTACGAACTGCCCGAGCGCGCCGTGGATACCGCCATGGGTAACGGGTTAATCGCGAGTTCGCTTCCCTTCGTCAGAAAGAAGGCCGTGGAGATTCTCAAGGCGAACTACGCCACCCGCGACCTGGCCGCGCAGCGGATTCCCGAGGCGGTGGCGCAGTATTACCGGCAAACCTACCCGGCGGTTTGGTCCGCTCACCAGGCGGAAGTGACCGCCGCCGGCCGTCAGGTGCTCGCTATCTGGGAGCGGAACATCTTCCCGGATATGAACGTCACCTGGGGGAAATATCCGAACAATATCGGCCATAACGATTTTCCGGGCTGCTGGCGCTGCCACGACAGCAACCACGCCGCAAAGACCGGCGACGTGATCACGCAGGATTGCAGCGCCTGCCACAACATGCTCGCGACCGAAGAATCGAATCCCAAGGTCCTCACGGATCTCGGGATCACGCTGCCGCAAGCGACGAGATAGCTGGGCCATCCGGCCGAAATCGAGCGGGCAGGGAAGGGCGCGGCGCCGCTAGCTGAGGCCGCGCCGCCCGTCGCTATTGTTTGATGGCCAGATACTGCTGGGCCGGTACATCCTGGCCCCATACGCTGGCTTCCACCAGGTAGTCTCCGTCGGCAAGCGCCGGCGTCACCACGTTGAATTGATACAGGCCCGCGGCGACCAGCCCCGCGAAGGTCACCTGCACGGGCACGCCGCCTATGCGGATTGCCAGGTTGTTTCCCGCGGCCAGCGGGGCCGCCCCGGAGAACACGACGCCGGACGGCGCCGCGGGGTTGGTGGGCCCGAAACCGGTGCCGAACAGGAGCACGGTATCCCCGGGTTTCGGCGGGCGGCCGGCGATGCCGGAATCCGACAGGCCCGAAGGCGCGGCCACGGAGCCGTCGGCGTACGAGGCGGCGACGTAGCGCATGTTCAGGGGGCTGAAGCGGAACAGGCCCGGCGCGGCAACCTTCAATTCCGCGGCGGCGGCGTCGCTTGTGCCCGCAGTCGTGGTGACGTCTACCGTGACGGGCCCCAGCGCCGCGTCGTCGGGAGCCTGCACGATGAGTTGGGTTGCGCTGACGTAGGCCAGCGGCGCATAGTTGCCGTTGATGCGCACCCTGACGCCCGCGAGCTCCGTGGGCAGCTTCCCATCCACAATTCCAGAGGAACGTGCCGGGCCGGCCGCGCCGTCTGGCGCGAGATTGCTACCTGCTATCGAAACCCACGCGCCGGAACTGATTCCCGGCGAGTTGCTGGCCGCGTTCACCACGCCCGCGGCGCTGATCGCCGGTTTCGCGGAAGCTTTGGTCAGCGTCACGCTGGCGGTATATACGTTGGTCTGCCGCGTTGTGTTCGCGGCAGCGCCGGCAAAGTAGACGGTGACGGAATCCGCGTCGGTGGGGGCGGTCCAATCCATCGTGTACGTGGTGGCGGAAACGGCGTGGTATGCGTAGGCCCGGCCGCTCGACGTGGCGCTCGCGCCGGCGTTAGTGACCGCCGCCAGTTTCCCCGCGGTCGCCGTCAGCTGAAAACCCTTTCGATAACTGCTGTTCGGATCTGCGATGGTGACGGTCCAGCGCTGTGTCTCGCCGGGAGAAAAGGTGGTGGAACCGGGCAATGCGATCTTGACGCTCCCTCCGGAGGGGTTCAATGAGACGCTGTGGCACGAGGCGCACGGCGTACCCGTGCCGGGCTCCCCGGAATTGCCGAAAGGCACCCGCGAACCGGACGGGTAGGCAGACACAAGACCTGCGCACGCGATGAGGACAGATACCGCCCAAAAGGGATTCCGCACTATGACTCCTTGTATTCACCGACGCCGCCGGATATCTCCGGGTTTCGGACCTGATGCTTGTATTGCCCGTGCGGGCAAGAACGGATAGACTCCAGACTCATCTACGGGGGCGGGCGGCCGAACGGGCTTTTCCAAGGCCGCCGCGACGGTTTTTGAAGAACAACGTTATACTGATATCGGGGGATGGGGCTGCTCAAGCCGCCAGCCTTGGGCCTTTGCGATATGCCACGCAGAACTAGAAGCGCGATGGAACGGCGAAACGTGGTCCGTGGAATTGCGGGGAACGTAGCCCCGCCCGAGCGTCGTGTCGGCACGCCCAATCCGAACCTCGCGGTGATCAAGGTCGGTGGAAGGCCGGAGAAATGCCTGCTCAGCTCCAAGGAGCGGTCGTCGGCTATCTTTGCGCAGTTGGGTAAGGCGATGGCGAAGCCGGGGGTGGACCGCGCGCGGATCTTCGAGAGCGCTTCAGGCAAGCGCGTGTACGCCTATTCCGTCTTCGTGGAAGACCCCACCAAGTTGGTTCGGGAGGACGCTTCGGGGCGTAAGACGGTGGGCCGTCTGGTCGGCGGGCGTTTTCGCGCCACAAGCCACAATGGACACTCCTAGTGGCATTGCGGACGCCTCCAAGTCTGAAGACACTGCTGAGTGAAGCCGCTGCTGCCGACAAGCCTGTAGCCATTGTTCTCGCGGGTCACAACGGATCCGGCAAGTCGACGCTCTGGTATGACAAGCTGGCCGAGCACCTGCAAATGCCGCTTGTGAACGCTGACCGCCTGACGCTCTCATTGCTACCGCCGGTTGGAGAGGGCGGAAAGCTTCCAGCTTGGGCGAGCCGGTTGAGGGACCAGGACCGGCGCTGGCAGAAGCTCGCTCAGGATGGCGTGCAGTTGTTCATGGGGCTCGCCATGGACCTACGGATTCCATTTGCTTTCGAAACGGTCTTCTCGCACTTTGAGCGGCAATCCGATGGCAGCGTGCGATCCAAGATAGACGTGATCAGGGCGCTTCAGAAACGCGGGTATGTGGTCGTATTGCTGTTTGTAGGGCTGTTGAGCGCGGATTTGTCGATCTCGCGCGTGTTGACGAGGCGAATGAAGGGCGGCCATGACGTTCCAGAGGATAAGCTTCGGAGCCGTTTTCCGCGGACCCAGCAAGCCATCCGGCTGGCGTCCGAAGTTGCGGATTTGACTTTGATGTTTGACAACAGCCGCGACGGGGACAACGCGTTCACTCTCGTGCGGGCCCAACGCAAGAAGAAGATCCTGTACGATTGCCGGAACGCGGGTTTCAGGCAGGACACCGGACTGGTCAAGATCGCCGGCGTCTGGCTGGCTGAGGTCGCGCCGCTAGAAAGTCGGTAGCGGCGGGCGGTAATCGACGAATAGTCATTCGAGGGTGCGGTTTAGGGCCGCCTCAGATAATACGCAGTTCTTTGGGCGTGGGCGTCAGGATCTCGCAGCCGGTTTCCGTAACCACAACCGTGTCTTCGATGCGGATGCCGCCCCATCCCTCGATATACACGCCGGGTTCGATGGTGATGGCCATGCCCGGCCGGAGCGGGGTCTTGTCGCGCTTGCCGATGCGGGGCGGCTCGTGGATTTCCAACCCAAGGCCGTGACCGGTGGAGTGTACGAATGCCCGGTCAAGCCCGTGGCTTTTCAACACTGAGCGCGCCGCCCGGTCCACGCTCCCGGCCGTTACGCCGGCGCGAACTGCGTCGATAGCTGCCAACTGAGCTTCGAGTACGGCTTTGTAGGCTCGCTTCACCCGCGAACCGGGCGATCCCACGAAAAGCATGCGCGTCATATCGCTGGCGTAGCCTTCGAGAAAGGCGCCCATATCGATTACCACCAGGTTCCCGTTTTCGAGCCGAGCCGCTCCCGGTTGCGCGTGCGGAAGCGCCGACCGCAGACCGCTGGCCACGATAGTTTCGAACGATGGCTTTTCGGCTCCCAGGCGGCGCATACGGTACTCGAGTTCGGTAGCTAGGTCCTGTTCCGTCATTCCGGCGCGAACGCGGGAGACCGTCCGCTCGAATGCCCGCGAGTTCAATTGCACGGATCTGCGAATGCGATCAATCTCGGAGGGAGACTTGATCATGCGCAACTCTTCGATCCAGCCCGAAACTGCGATCAGAGAGGAGCGCATCGGCAGCCGGCTCTTCAGCGCCTCATGAGCATCGCAGGTCATGCGCGCGGGTTCGTACCCTATGCGCCGGAGTCCGAGCCTGGCGATTGTGGCGGCAACCTCTACGGTGAGCGGCTTGGTTGCCACGCGCACGCGTATCGCGGGTCGCCCGCCGGCCGTCTCGCCGGCCGCCTGAATCGCGTAACGCGGGTCCGTGAAGAATAGGAACGAATCGGGCGTAATCAGCAGACTTCCGTTGCTGCCCGTGAATCCGGTGAGGTAGCGCAGGTTGGGGCTGAACGCGACCAGGAAAGCGTCCAGTTTGCGCGCCTCCAAACCGGAAGCGATAGCGTCGCGTCTGGAAGCGCGTTCGTCAGCGGGCATTCTGGAACTCGCGCATCAGCGCCTGGGCGCGCTCGGCCAGGGCGTCGGCCTGCCGCATGTCTCCGCGCTGTTCGGCCTGGTCCGATTGGGTGAGGAAGACCTCAATGCGCCGGACGAGGTCCCGTTCCTGGGAAGTCAAACCGCGGCTCTGGCTTTGAACGAGAATCTGGCGCACTTCGCGCTTGCGGGCTTGCGCCGAATCCTGGAGCTTCTTCTGTTCTCCGGCGGGCACGATGGCCAATACGGGCGGCCGTTCGGGTTCGGGTTGCGTGGCGGGCTGAGCCGGCGGCTGCGATTCGGGGCGGGGCTGCGCGGCGGGTGCGGCGCGCCGCACGGTCCGCGGAGGGGGAGCTTCGGCGGGTTGCCCGGGAGCCGGCAATGTAGCCAAGGCGCCGGGATTCAGTGGCTGCGGCGCGGGAAGGCGAACGTTCGTCTGCGGCACGGAAAGCGGCGGAGGCGGTGGCTCGGGAGCGGGCGCTGCGGCTGCGTGCGGCTGCGGCGCCGGAGGTGGAGCGGCCGCTTTCGGTTTGCTGCGAAGGGAGCAGCCGGCCAGCGCCACCACAAGGGCCAACGTCAGGATTGCTGCTTCCCGCTTCATCGGAATCCCAATCACACGGCTACTGGAAGACGCACCAGGAAGGTCGTCCCCTTTCCCGGTTCGCTGGTGAAGTCGATTGTACCATCGTGCAATTGCACGGCCCGAAATGTCATCGCCAAGCCGATGCCGGAGCCTGCTTTCTTGGTGGTGAAGTAGAGCCGGAATATCTTCTCGCGAAGTTCGGGCGGAATGCCTTGCCCCGTATCGGAAATGCGGATCTCCACCACATCTTCGTTGACGGCTGTTTCGAGCGTCAGCTCGCCGCCCCGCGGCATGGCCTCAATGGCGTTGACCACAATGTTCAGCAGAGCCTGTTTCAGCAGGTCGCGGTCGGCGCGCACATCGGCTCCGTCCGATTCCGAGCGGACTCTTACGGAAATGTGCGACGCCTCGGCCTGCGGCCCCGCGAGCCGTGCCAGTTCGTCCACGAATTCCGGAACGGGCACATTGGTCATCTTCAGCTCGACCGGCCGCGTGAAGTCAAGGAACGTCTTCACCACCCTGTCCAGCCGTACAATTTCGCTGGAGATGATTTCCATCTGCTGCTCAATTTCCGTATCGCCGCGCTTCAGCTTGGCGCGCGCTACCTCGGTGTGCAGCAGGATTGCATTGAGCGGGTTCTTAACCTCGTGCGCTACGCCGCTGGTGATTCCGCTGATGGCGGCCATGCGATCGGCAATTTGCAGTTCGCGCCCAATTTTGCGCTGCGCCTCGGGGTCGCTCAGGCGGACCAGCGCCACCGACCCCGCGCCCGGCGCGCCGGGGAGACTTGCCATCATATCCACGGAGAGCAGGGCCACGCCGACGGCGGATTGTTCCCCGGGCGCGGCCAGCGGAACGCGCCGTTTGCGGACGGGGCGTCCGGTCTGGAGGGCTTGGGCGATCAGCAGGCCGAGCGTCGTCGCCGGCGGAAAGACTTCCGTGATGGATTGACCCGAGAGGTCGGATCGGTCCCTGCCCAGGAATTTCTCCACGGCGCCTGAGGCGAACATCAACTGGCGCTCCCGGTTGAAAATGAAGACCGCGTCTTCGAGATCCTGCAGCAGGCGGTCGATGTTGCCGCGCAGGTCGGAGACTTCAAACTGCGCGCCGCGGAGCCTTTGCCCCAGCATGCTGACTTTGGAAGAAATGATAGAGAGTTCATCGCCCGACCGCGGCTTCTCGGGAACCTTCTCCGGCTCGAACTCGTCCCGTGCCACCATGTCGAGCATGCGGCCGATCTGCCCCAGCGGCCGGAACGCCACGGCCGAGGCCAGGAACGTGATGGATACGGCGCCAATCAGCGAAAGCAGCGAAACGATGGCGCTGCTCTTGAGGCTCTGCCGAATATCGCCGTAGATCAGCGCCGGAGCGATGATGACCCTCACGAACAACAGCGGTTCGCCCTGCGGCGTCCCGAGCACCTGCTCGAGTTGGTAGTACTGCGAATCGCGAAAGGCCATCAGCGCGAGTTTCCCGGACCAGGTAGTCCGGCGCACCAGGTTCTCGAAGTTCGGGTAGGGCGGCGATGTGACGCCGATGCGCTCCTGGTCGCTATCGGTGACGATTTCGTTCCGCGGATTGACCACCGCCACCTCGATGATTGCGTGCGACGCGGTCAGGATATTCACCAGCGCGTTCGAAAGTTGCGGGTCGCGGAGCGCCTCGCGCAGGGGCACCGTGCGCTGGCGATTCAAGGCTTCGCTGACAAACTCGGTGGCGACGGTCTTCTGCAACAGTGCGCGGTCGAGGGTCGCTTCAAACTGCAATTGCATGATGTTGGCGAGATCGACGGCCGAGACCACCGTAACGATCAAGGAGGCCAGCAACACGGAACCGAGCGTCAGCTTGGCTTGAAGCGTCATGAATCCTTACGGTAGCAGCAGGAGTTTCCCGGTAGTCCGGCGGCTCTCGAGATCCTGCTGCGCTATTGCGGCTTCCGCCAGCGGGTACGCGCGGTGGATGAGAAGCCTCAATGTGCCCGAGTCCAGCCACTTGAGCACGTCGCCGGCTCGCCAGAGCAGTTCCTCCCTCGTCAGCACATAGTGGGCCAGGCCGGGCCGCGTCAGGAATGTCGAGCCCTTCGCCAGCGCCGCGGGCTCTACCGGGGGTACCACTCCGCTCGATTGGCCGAACAGCGCCAGCGTGCCGCGCGGACGCAGACAGTTCAGGCTCTTCTCGAAGGTCGTCTTGCCCACCGAATCGTAGACTACGTCTACGCCGCGGCCGCCGGTGAGCCGCTTTACTTCGGCTTCGAAATCCACATGCGTATAAAGGATAGCCTCGTCGGCCCCGCTTTCGAGAGCAATGGCGGCCTTCGCCTCGGTGGAGACTGTCCCGAAGACCCGCGCCCCGAGCATCTTCGCCATTTGGACGATCAGGCCGCCGGCGCCGCCTGCCGCCGCGTGCACCAGGCAGGTGTCCCCGGCCTTTAGCGCGAAGGTGGAGTGGGTAAGGTAATGCGCCGTCATGCCCTGCAACATAGCCGCCGCGGCGGTTTGGAAATCGACGTGGGCGGGAATCTTCACGAGCAGCGCGGAGGGCACAACAGCGTACTCGGCGTACGAACCGCGGGCCATGGCATAGGCGACGCGGTCCCCCGGCGCCACTTCGGTCACGTCGGGCCCCACGGATTCCACTGTCCCCGCGCCTTCGCTGCCTAGAGTGATCGGCAGGTCGGCTTTATACACGCCTGCGCGGAAGTAGATATCGATGTAGTTCACGCCGCTGGCGGCAATGCGCACC
The DNA here is from genome assembly GCA_903925975.1 of uncultured Acidobacteriia bacterium. Lineage (GTDB taxonomy): Bacteria > Acidobacteriota > Terriglobia > Bryobacterales > Bryobacteraceae > BOG-224. Next base: position 69,181 of record CAIYHG010000093.1, read on the forward strand.
AGCGCCTGCTTCGGCCCCGGCGTGGGGGTTTGGACCTCGACTAACTCCAGCTTTTCTGGCCCGCCGGGCTCTTTCACCTGAATCGCTTTCATCTGCTCTACTCCTGTGTGCTTGGGATTGTGTTGCGCTTCAAGACAAGGCGCAGAAACCGGCGGGTGTGGACGGCCGCCGCATATAACATCAGATACGCGAGCGCGAACGGAAACGAGATGCCGCGCGCCAGCATGCGCACCGCCCCGGCTCCGGCCAGCCCCGATCGTTCGAGGGCAAACGCGCGGATCACCTTGAGGTGCGTGCGGTCGAGCCAGAAGTAATCGCCATTTTCATTGATGATGAAGACTTTCGCGGGGAGCGCCAGGGCCAGAGCCCATTTCCATTTCATCAGCAACTGCTCGCCTGAGCAGACGATGCCCACGTGAGTGTACCGGTTGGCCGAAAGCTCACGGAACAGAAGGCGGCGGCTTTCGGGCGTCTGATACTCGCCCGCGCGGTACAAGCGGACGCCATCCGCCGGCAAGCCGGCTGGCGCCCCAGGGAAGCACGTCAGCACGTCCACTGGAAGCCCGGAGCCCCAGGAGACGCCCAAACCGGAAGCAACCCGCTCCAGCACGGCTCGGGAACCGCTCTCCACCAGAAGTATGGTGCGAGCTTCCGGCTGCCGTCCGGTTAGAAAATAGCGCACTTCTCAGAATATACCGTGCCTTGGGGAGTGCTCGACGCCGGCGCCGCGCGTGGTCGCCCAGCCGCGTGCCGGCGTGTCGTCCGCTTCTCCAGCGCGTGCCGATCAGTTCGTACCGGCAGTATCTAAAACGATTCCGGAGTTCGCGTCCCCCGCACATCCCCCAGAGGCGTCATAATCGGTCGTTTCACTCCAGGTGCTAGCCCCCCGCTCGTCTTCTCGGCCGTAGCGAGCCGGCTCCGTCCGGATCTTTATGGTTGACGAAACGAACCCATTTTGATCTTAATCTTCAAAGAGCTACACGGACCGAACGAAGCCATTTCACAATGGACGGCGGCCGAAGATGTAACTGCGCCAGCCTGACCGAACGAACCCAATCCTCGAAATAGGGAGCGCTGGCCAGCCTCGATCATAGGATAGCGTGAGGCTCCGGGCAGAAACGGTCAAGTGCTTGGCCAGTAAGGCGCAAATGGCTGTCACCGGCCAGCGACGATGGGGCGGAAACCGAAAAGAAAATCGCTGCGTTCGGGCAGTCTCCTTTTGCCCCTCTGTAAAAGGTGTCCACCCGCTTGCACGTTTCTCCTCGCCAAACCGGATAGATCCAGTCCACACTACCGAGAATCCCGTTTCATGGCCGCAACCCGGGACGCGTGCGGCATTGCCGCAGTATAATTCGTATATATGCGCCGCTTGTTCCTACTCCCGCGTTACGTACGTGACGCGGCCAGGCTGTTGGACGAAAAGGGGCAGGACGAAATGGAGCGGCACATAGCAGATGATCCGGAGCGCCACCCGCTCATTCCCGGCGGCAGCGGCATGCGGAAGGCGAGGTGGGCGGGTGCCGGCCACGGCAAACGTGGCGGCGTGCGAGTAATTTACTATTTCGCGGCGCCGGACGCGGTGTACTTCATTGCGGTGTACGCCAAAAATGAGAAGGAGAATCTCAGTGACTCTGAAAGAAAAGCCCTTGCGAAAATCCTCCGGCCGTTCAAACGGCAAGAGCACTAAGCTCGGCCGGGTACTGGTCGATTCAGCCAAAGTGATCGCCCGGCACATGCGCGGCGAAATCGAACTTCACACGAAGGTCGTGCGTCTGGTACCAGACGTTGACGTTCGCGCAATCCGTATAGGGCAAGGCTTGACCCGGGAGCAATTTGCAGAGCGCTACGGCTTGCAGGTGCGGGCCATCCAAGAATGGGAGCAAGGAAGACGAAAGCCGGAACCGGCGGTCCGCGCCTATATGCTCGTTATCAAGAATCAGCCTGCCGCGGTGCGCAAGGCGCTGGAGGCCGCATAATTCGCTCAGGTTCCGGTTTTGATGTTCTTGTCGCAGGTCTTCGGTCCCGATGAACGGTGGTAACCCCGTTTCACCCGGAACGCATTGTCAGCGTTACGAAGGCACCGCGACTAGCCGCCATTTCTCACCAATTTATGGCAAAAGGCCGTCTTTCATGGCATAACTGAGTTTCCACACAGCAGTTAACGCCAAAGAGAGAACGGCCTTTGCTATGACAGAGTGTAGCCAA
>CAIYHG010000094.1 GCA_903925975.1 uncultured Acidobacteriia bacterium
AGTGGACGTGATTGTCTGCGACGGCTTCGTGGGCAACGTGGCGCTGAAGGTGAGCGAAGGCATCGTGGACATGGTGAAGCAGTTGCTTCGCGATTCGCTTGGAGCCACCATCGCCGGAAAGATCGGCTACGCGATTGCCAAAGACGCGTTCACCGCGTTTCGCAAGCGGCTGGACTATTCCGAATACGGCGGCGCGCCGTTGTTGGGCGTGCGCGGCGTCTGCATCATCTGCCACGGACGGTCGAACGCCAACGCCATCAAGAACGCCATTCGCGTGGCGAAGGAATTCTCCGAAGGCAACGTGAACCACTTGATCGAAGCGGAACTGGCGCGGTCGGCCTTCGGCGAAAACGGACATAACGGGAGTTAAGCGCCGCGGCGACTAGCCGGGACGCCGTAACGGAAACCGCAAGGGAGGAGCCGTGAGGGTCGGATGCGTTGCGTTAGCTCTGTTGGCGGCATCACTTCTCGCCCGTGCCCAGGACCGCGTGGCATGGTCGCTCCAGGCGCCTGAAGCCGCGGCGCCGGGCAGCGCACTCCTGATTCGCGCCACCGCCCGCATCCTGCCGGGCTGGCACCTTTATTCGGCCTCGTCCCCCGCCGGCATTCCCGCATCGTTTCAGGTCGAGCCAGGTGAAGCGGTACGCGTCTACCAGCCTCCCCCGAAGCGCGAATTCGATAAGAACCTGAACGCCGAGAGCGAAACCTACGAAGGCGAAGTAATCTTCCTGGTGGAAGCCCGCATCCCCGCCGCGACTGCGAACGGCCCGGCGACGCTGACGGTCAAGACCCGCTTCCAGACCTGCAATGACGCCATGTGCGTACCAGGGCGCTGGACCGGAACCGTTCCACTCCGCATCGACCCCGCGGCAAAGGCCGCTGCCACCATCCCGGCAGGCTATGCGGAAGCCAAACCGCCCGCCCCCGGCGCGTCCGCTCAGCCTGTGGCTCCGGCGCAAGCCGAGGGAGGCTGGCTCCCCTTCCTGGCCGTGGCATTCGGCTTTGGGCTGGCGTCTCTGTTCACCCCGTGCGTCTTCCCGATGATCCCCATCACCATGTCCTATTTCCTGAACCGCAAGAGCGAGGGGAAAGCGGACGGCGTGGCGCAGGCAGTAGTTTTCTGCCTCGGGATTATCGTGCTGTTCTCCGGGCTGGGGCTGCTGGTAACGGCCCTTCTGGGGCCGTTCGGGGTGGTCCAACTGGGTTCGAATCCGTGGGTGAACGGGTTCATTGCAGCGCTTTTTATGGCGTTCGGATTGAGCCTGCTCGGCGCCTTTGAGATTACCGTTCCGTCGTCGATATTGACGCGCCTGAACGCCTCATCTGGCAGCGGCGGCTTTGCCGGAACGCTGCTCATGGGCTTAACGTTTTCCCTGGCCTCGTTCGCGTGCGTGGGGCCGTTCGTGGGCACGCTACTCGCCGCATCGGTGACCAGCGGCGGCATCCGCCCCCTTGCCGGGATGGCGAGCTTCGCCGCAGGCCTGGCGGCTCCCTTCTTCCTGCTGGCGCTCTTTCCCTCGTACCTGAAACGCCTTCCGAAGAGCGGCGCATGGATGGCGCGGGTCAAGGTGGTGATGGGGTTCGTCATCCTGGCGGCCTCCTTGAAATACCTCAGCAACCTCGACCTGGTGATGCGCTGGGGCCTCATCACGCGCGAGCGCTTTCTGGCGGTTTGGGTGGTGCTCTTCGGGATGGCCGGGCTCTACCTGCTCGGCCTGGTCCGCCTGGAAGGCATCAAGCCGGACGAGCCGATGACGCTGAAGCGCCTGATCCCGGGCATGGCCTTCCTGGCCTTCGCCCTGAGCCTGTTGCCGGGCATGTTGGGTGGCCGGCTGGGAGAGTTGGACGCCTTTGTCCCCCAACCCGAAGCCGATGCCGTTGGCTCGCCGGCCGTTGCGTCGGGCCAGGTCTGGATTCAGAACGATTATCGCGGGGCGCTCGCACGCGCCCGCAGCGAAGGCAAGCTGGTTCTGGTGACCTTCACCGGCTACGCCTGCACCAACTGCCACTGGATGAAGGCCAACATGTTTACGAAGCCGGAGATCGCCCAGGCCCTGGGCGGCTTCGTGCTGGTGGAGTTGTACACCGACGGCACGGACGCGGTTTCTGAACAGAACGCGCAGTTGGAGCTGAGCCGCTTTCAGACTACGGCCATCCCGCTCTACGCCCTCATGGACCCGGACGGAAACGTGCTCGCCAGCTTTACGGGCGTAACGCGCGACCCGGCGGTCTACCTAGCGTTTCTGGCCAAAGGGACGAAGCCTGCCTCCCCCGAACCGGCGCCGGCACCGCAATCCGCCGCTGCGCCCGTGAAGGGCGAACTGCCGAAAGTGAATGCGCTCAATGGCGGCGCGATGGATACGGCGGCGCTTAGCGGCAAGATTGTTGTTGTGAACTTCTGGGCCACCTGGTGCGCGCCCTGCGTCCAGGAGATCCCCGGGTTCAACAAACTGCACCGCGAGTTCGGCCCCAAGGGCGTGGCCGTGCTCGGCATCTCCATGGACGATGAAGGTAAAGCCGTGGTGGACCCGTTCCTGAAGGACCACCCCATGGAGTATCCGGTGGGATTGGGAACCAAGGATTCTTTCGAGAAATACGGGCTGGAATCGCTCCCCGTCACGATCATCTACGACCGCTCCGGCAATCCGCTGAAGCGCTTCGACGGCTTCACGCCCGCCGATAAGCTCGAAGCCGCAGTGCGCGCAGCGCTCTAAGCCGTCGCTACTTCCCTTCCCCGTACCGAATCTGCGATTCGCTTTCGAACTTGCGGTAATTCCGGAACTGGATTACGTTCTGGTAGCAGGTGCGGCGGCTGAGTTGGCAGGCCTGCACTTCGGCGCGCACGGGCAGCAGGTACGGTTTCGAATCCCCGAGCCGGACATAGCCGTATTCCACCTTGGACCGCACGGTATCCATCGGGAAACGGTCGGGGAGCCCCGCCGTAGTCTTGTCGATTCGCAGCACCCGTCCGCCAGCCGGCTCAATCCATACGGTCCCTTTGTAAGCCGGCACGGATTTCCGCGAATCGGCGCTTATCTCCCAATGTGAGTTCTCCTGCGTTACCTCGAAAGTATAGCGGCGGGTGTCTGTCCCGCCCATTCGCTCGGTCTTCTCAAAGTGAAATCGGGCCGCCGTCGCGGGGTTGAACAGGTCGATGAGCCCAGTGCCGAACTCCCCTTTGGACCACGCGCCATCCACCTCTTCCAACAACTTCGTGGTGGGCGCGCCGTTGACGGTCACGTTGCGGTAGTCCTCTTTGCCGCGCTCGTAGACCACGTCGGCCGTGACGACGTCGGTGCGCCGCATTCTCCCGCTGCCTACTGTGGCCGCCGTACCGGGGACGAGTACTGCATCGCTGGAAGGGACCGGGGCAAATCGCGAAATGACTTCCTGGCACACGTAGTCGGGCAATTCGCCGATATACTCCGCAGCTGCGTCGGCAGCCCTCCGTAACACTGGGTCACTCTGGGCCGCAACGAATGCCAGGCCCCGACCTTGGCCCATATCCGGGAGGCCGGGGGTAGCGTCCGTCTCTTGTTGGGCCTGAACTCTGTAATTCCGGAAGTCGATGTCGTTCTGGAAACACGTTACGCGGCTGCGCGGGCGGCATGCCTGCATTTCGGCGTGTACGGGCAGCAGATACGGGTCCGCGGAGCCGAGCCGGACATAGCCGTACTCTACCCTGGTTTGCATGCTGCCGAAGTGGAAATCCTTGGGGAGTGCCGTGGTTTCTCTTTCGATTCGCAGCACCCGCCCGGTTGCCGGTTCAATCCACACGGAACCTTTGTACGGCGCGGTTAACCACTGCGAATCGTCCCGTACGTCCCAGTGCGAGTTCTCCTGAGCGACCTCGAATGTGTAGAGCCTGGCGTCAGTCCCGCTGACGCCCTCGACTCTCTGGAAGTGAAACCCGGCTTTCGTCGCGGGGCTGAAAACGTCGACCAGCGCCGAGCCGATCTTTCCGGTGGACCACTCTTCATCCGCCTCTCCAGGCGGCTGCGTTGCCGGCGCCCCGTCGATTGTCACGTTGCGATGGCTCTCCTCGCCGTTTTCATAGACTACTTCCGCGGCGACCACGGCGGCGATTCTCGCTCCGCCTAACGAGGAAGGGGCGGTCTTGAAAATGACTTCCTGGCAGATGTAATCCGGCAAGGCGCCAACGTAGTCCGCCGCTGCCTGAGCGGCCTTTCCGATTAGCGGATACTGACTGAAAGCGGGGTCTTCGGGCGCGGGCATCCGCGGTGGACCAGTTTGCGCGCCGGCCAGCGCAGCCCAAGACATCACCCCCGCAACGGTAAGTACGGTTGCTCGATCAAACAGAGCCATAAGAACCATGTCGCGCCTGGAAGCGGTCACAACCACACCCTCTACTTCTCGTCCCCGTAACGGATTGTCGATTCGCTTTCGAATTTGCGGTAATTCCGGAATTGCACGGTATTTCGGAAGCACACACGGTCGCGCCGGCAGCCTTTGTTCTCGGCTTCTAACGGCAGCAGGTGCATCTGATCGCCGCCGAGCCGCACATAACCGTATTCCACCGCAGACTGAAGGCTGACGACAGGGAAATCTCTCGGGAAATTCGTGGTTTCCCTTTCCAGGCGCAGGAGGCGCCCTGTGGCCGCCTCAAACCACGCCGTGCCGCGAAAGGCCGGCGCAAACGCCAGCGAGTCTATGCGAACGGACCACGAGGAGTTCTCTTGCATGATCTCGAACGCATACACTCGGGCATCGAGCTTGCCCACACGTGAGGTCTTCTGAAAGTGAAACTCGGCGGCGCTGGCGGGGTCGAACAGATCGATCAGCGCCGTAGCGAACTCTCCGCTTGACCATGCGCCTCCAAGAGTGTCCGTGTCCGGGGACACGGCGGCGCCCGTAGTCTTGCGGTAGTTCTCCCGGCCGCCTTCGTAGACTAGTTCCAATTCTATGGTGTCGCCATTGCTCCAGGACAGGCCGGCATTTCTGCTCGAGGAACGAAATGTACGTTGGCGGCAGATGTAATCGGGCAAGCCCCGGATATACTCGTCCGCTGCCTCGGCAGCTCGTCCGATGAACGAATCCCACGACGGGCTGGGCCCGCGCGCAGTCGGCTCCAGGGCAGACGCCACACTTTGCGGAACCTTGCTCAGGGGTACGTCGACCGTGCCGTATTGCCCGGTTACCTTATCCCGGACGATGACCCGGATCGAGGTTGCGGCCGGGTCTGGCTTCCAGCGTTGCTCGATCGGAACAGATTTAGCTGCGCCGTTCTGCGGCAGTTCGGCGCTCACATCAACGAGGGTCGTCCGGGCGAGTTCATCGCGCGCGAGCCCGGCGATCATCAACTGCAGATCCGCGCGCTGCGGCCCCGTTCCCTCGTGCGAGTGGAAGACGGCTTTGTCGACGCGGATGCCGAGCAGAAATTCATCTCCGTCAGTACGCTTGCACGTCACCTCCAGCGGCAGCGCGGTGGATGCCACCGGGTTGCGCAGCGCGGCGCGCCAGGTCTCCGCGGTCCACTCGGGCGATTCCGCCGCGCCGCTCTCGGCGAAATAGCCTTGCCGGTGCCGCACCGTCACGCCCTGGCGAGCCACTTTGATGGCCAACTCGCGCCATGCGCCGTCAGCGCTCTCCGGGGCATGGAAACCCAGCGTGTAACTGCCGCGCAGGTCGGCCGGCGCCTGCTTCAAGCCGGTGGTCAGGTCATTGGTGTTGAAGAAGTATCGCCCGCCCGTGACGGAGGACATCAGGTTCATCGCGGAAATCACGTCGGGCGCAGGGCCAACGGGCGTGACCGCCGTCATTCCGGTTCGCGGCAGCTGGAGCCGAGGCGTGTCCAACTGATCACGCGGCGCTTCGAGGCGATGGGTATCCACAATGTACAGTGTGAGGCCGGTTTGCGCGAGGCGACGCGCGGTCTCGCGCAGCCGGTCTTCGAAATCGAGCGTTTCGGCAGCCGGATTTTGCAAAGACGCCGCTGGAGCCAGTTGCACGATCGGGAACCCGGCCGTGAACCACACCACGTTCTTGCGCCCGGGAATTCCAGCCAAGTGCCTACCGAGCGCATCCAGTGCATCCAAAGTCCGGTCCACGCGATTCTTCAGCAGGGTGGTATTCAACTCGTTTCGCGCGACCGTCATATCGATAACCCCCGGCACCCCGGTATCGAATGTATCGTCAAGCACGGCTTCGAGCGGATTCCCGAACTTGGCCCGCTCAATCAGAGCCCGCAGGGCGGCGGCGTCATCGGTGAAGTCGTGCAGGGTACGCAACCAGGCGCCCAGGTGAAACAGGGCGATCCTGCTGTCCGGCGGCAGCGTCTTCAGGTACTGCAAGACTTGCCTGGTCACCTGCGTGTTGGCTTCCGGAGGCGTATTCAGACTATCGAAGAGCAGAGCCGTGACATTGCGGGGCGTCGAACCCGAGGCGCCGGTGATATTACTGAAGACGCCCGGGCCAGGCGCTGTTGGCGCCGCCGCTGGTTCCGGCGTTCCCTCATACCGGAAGAAGGTCACGGGCCGCGGTTCGCCGCCATCCAGAATCGTGAAATCCTTAGGATCGAGGCCGGTAACGGGACTCCCTTTGCGGTCGAAGACGCTGACGGTAACTTCCACGAGCCGCGTTCCCGCGCGAAACGTGGGCGGCAGCTCCTGACCGGCACACAAGACCCCAAGGAGTCCAATGAATCCTATTGCGGCCGTACGCGTGGTACACCACCTTTCCGGCTTTCGCCGGGCGCTCGCTAAGGTCGGAACCGGGTAGCTCGTTGGCACGACCGCCTCTCTGCTGCCCAGCCGGCTACGAACTCGCGAGGCAGCACATATACATACGCGGGGAAAGGTCCGAAAAGGGGCCAGCCACGTCCCTACTTCCCTTCCCCGTACCGAATCAGCGATTCGCTTTCGAACTTGCGGTAATTCCGAAACTGGATCGTGTTCTGGTAGCATTCGGCCCCATGCGGTTGACAGCCTTGCATTTCGGCGCTCACGGGCAACAGGTAGGGGTTCGAGTTGCCGAGCCGGACATACCCATACTCCACTTTGGACTGCACGCTATCGAATGGGAAGCCCCCGGAACGGCCCGAGGCATCCTTCTCGATTCGGAAGACCCGTCCCGTGGCCGGCTCAATCCATACGGTCCCCTTGTAGGCCACCGTGAATGTCTCGGCGCCTATCCGTACGTCCCAATGCGAGTTCTCCTGAGCCACCTCAAATGTGTACGCCCGGGTCTCCGTACCGCCCACTCGCTCGACCTTCCTGAAGTGGAACCGGGCCGCCGTCGCGGGGTTGAAGAGGTCGATCAACATCGTGCCGAACTCCCCTGTCGACCACGCGCCGCCCGCTTCATCCAACGATTTGGCGGAGGAGGCGCCGTTGACGGCCACGTTGCGGTAGTTCTCTTTCCCACGCTCGTAGACCACATCGGCGGTGACCACGTCGATGCGCCGCATAGTGCCGGCAGAAGAGGCGGACTGAAAACGCGAAATCACTTCCTGGCACACATAGTCTGGCAAGTCGCCGATGTACTCCAGAGCGGCGTCCGCGGCCTTCCTGATGGCCGGGTCGCTCTCGGCCGCGGCTAACGCCAGGTCCTTCTCCGGATCGAGGCTCGAAAGGTCGGGCGTCGCTCTCACCTCCGTTCCGGGGCGAGCAATCGCGGGCCGCGGCTCCGGCTTGGGCTCCTCACGGACGGTGGCCGCCCCGGAGGCTGGCGCCGGTTGCGAAACGCTTGGCTGCTGGGGCGCCGCCGCATCGCCGGCGGCCGCGGGTTCGGGCTCGGACGGGCTGGCGGGCGCGTCCTCGGACCACGCGTCCACCGACCCAGGCGCCACCGTTTCGTTGGGCGGCAGCGGGCGCTCCCAATACACGTTGATGGCGTTCAAGCGCCCGGCCATGTCCTGTTCGCCCTCGATCGAGATCCGATCCCCGGCTTTGAATTCCGACGCCTTAATGGACTTCCCGTCCTTAAAGAACCGGGTTCTACCGGTGCGGCGGAACTCCATTTCGCCGCCCTCGGCCCCAAGCGCGATCAACTTATCGTCCATTCGCTTGAACTCGCCCGTAAACCGGGGCAGAGGCGCGCGCACATTCCCCGGAGCGGACTGCGCGCCGGCCGCGGCGGCGAAGAGCGCCATGGTTGCAACCACTTTCGCGGCTCGCGCAAGAAAGGCCATAATACGTGGATGTCCGAATTGCATGCGGGGTTACCCCCACAATAAGTCCTGATCGCGGGAAGGGGCAACTTCCGCATTCCGCCGGATGCGGCATCTCGGCCAGGAGCGTAGCCCCAAGCTAAGTTGGCGGCCCGGCGTTCGTAGAGCCGATAAGCTTGTCAGGCCGGTGGGCCGGCCGGCGCAAGAAGAGCAACTGCGGAGCGTTGCGGCGCATCAGACTATTTGGGAATGGTGCTGCATTGAACAGGTTGCTGGTGCTCGAAGCCGAACCCGGCGCGCGGAAGTTCCTGAGCGACCTGCTTCAGGGTGAAGGACGGCTTGTCGAAGCCGTTCGCACGGAGCGCGAAGCCCTCGAACTAGTCCGGCGGGAACGGTACGACATCATCGTCGCCGGCGCCGGGCCGGGCCAACGCGACGCCCGCCGGCTGTTGAGCCGGCTGCGCGCCCTCTGCCCCAATGCCAGAGTGATCCTGACCGGCCACCCCGACCCCGCGCGTGGCCTGGCGGCGATGCGCGGGGGAGCCTACGGCTGCTGTCACGAGCCGCTCTCCGGCGGCGCCTTGAGCGATATGGCGCGGCAGGCGCTCGCATCCACCTCCTGGCGCGACGAGATCCGTTTTCTCTCAATCACGCCGGCCTGGATTACCTTTTCCGCGCGGTGCGGCCTGGACACCGCGGAGCGCGTGACGCAGTTCTTTCGGGAAATTGGGTGCGATCTGCCCGGCGGCGATCTGGAAAACGTGGTTTCGGCATTCCGTGAATTGCTGCTTAACGCGATGGAGCATGGCGGCCTGCTTCGCAGCCGCAGGAGCGTACACGTCTCCTGGATACGGACGGAACTGGCGCTAATGGCTCGCATCCAGGACCCGGGGAAGGGCTTCGTCCCCGGCGCGGTATCGCATGCGGCCATCTGTAACCCGGAAGACGCGCCGACGCGGCATGTGGAGATTCGCCACGCACGCGGTCACCGGCCCGGCGGGTTCGGCATCCTAATCGCTCGCAGCATGGTGGACGAACTGGTCTATAACGAACGAGGGAACGAGGTACTGATGATCAAGTACCTGGCCCCGCCCGAGGGCGGCGACGGACTCAATCGAGGTCGATATCCCTCATCGGCGGGGTCGAGTCCGGATTTTCCTTCGCGCGCCTGAAAAGCTCGTCAAACTTCTTTTCGAGGACCTTGCCGTGGCTCTTTTCCGCCTCGAACTGCTTCTGAAACAGTTCTTCGCGGCGGGCGCCTTCGCCCTTCAACTTAGCCACTTCGACCGCAAGGTCGTCGATGCTTCTCGGCTTTTCCTTGACGGTATGCGCAATCACCGCCCGCGTATCGGGGTCCACTTTGAGAATCGCCTGGCAGCAGGGGCACTCGATTTCGAACATACCCATAGGTTCCATCGTAAACGAGATCACCAGACTTTGCCGAATCCGCCGCAAAATACTAAATCGAGTGTTTTGTACTAGAACCAGGACTATGAGCTGGTACAGACCGTACATTGTGGGCGTATCTTTTGGGCATCGCGAGTCTAAACTTGTTTATGGAAGCGCCGATCATACTCACCGAGGACGGGATGGCTGTTTATCAAATTTTCGTTTACCTTCAACTGCTAGACCTGTTGACCACTCTGGTGGGGTTCAAACTCGGCGCCACGGAAGCAAGTCCGTTCATTCGCGTGCTAATGCACGCCGGGCCGGCTATGGGGATAGTGTTGTCGAAAGTGATTGCCCTGGCCTTGGGCGGCATCTGTCTTTGGGCCGGGAAGAAACACCTGATCCGGTGGGCGTCGTATTGGTACGGCGCCTTGGTAATTTGGAATCTGATTGTTGTCCTGGCGACCAGCAGCGGGCGCCTGAGCTAGGTCAACGCCAGGTCAGCCAAGACGTAGTGGCGGCCATGGCCAGCAGGATGGCGCACTCCATCAGTATTCCGCGCCAGCGCAGCAATTGCTGCTGGCGCGACTCGCCGGAAGAATCGCCTGCCCAGCTCTCGATCACGTGCTTTAGCATACCTTCCAGCCTCTTGGCTCAACGCCTGCCCGGGGCCGCCGAAATTGCATAAAATGGCAAGCTGGAACTCGCCGGTTACTCCCATTCGGTAGCGCGCCCCGGACCCACTATCGCCCGCCGGACCGAGCGTCCGTGCCCGGCGCTGGGGCATTCCAAATTGTCTGACGGGACTGCGGCTAGTCCCTCTAGGTCGCTTCGGGAGCGACTCGCGATAAAGCGGGCAATCACGGCTCGCTGCCTGATTTCACCCGCCGCCCATGGCAGGGCAGCGTGCGAATCGGGACGGCCGGACCACCCGGCCACAGCGCCCGCCCGGGGCTTCACGGCGCTGGCAGGTTGCCGCAACCGCTTCACCCTGGGCCCATCCCCGGTTCATTCCGGACTCTATCGAACGGCGCGTCTGCGGCGCCGGCGGGCAAACAGCATGACCAGCGTCACTCCCGCGCCCAACCAAATCGCTCCCTGAACGGCTAGATTCATTTATTGACCTCGTTAATGTGCAAGAACGGCTCAGCGAGCGGGCGCCAGTGGCGCCCGCCTGACGCCGAGAAGCATCCGCTCGCTACGCCTTGCGGGCGCGGCGCCGTTTCAAGAAGAGCAGCAGGACGGCCCCAGCCGCCAGCCAGATCGTGTATTGAATGATTGTGCTCATCATCGTCGCTTTACTCCTTATCTGAATTTCTTTACAACTGTTTCATCATCGGGAACAGGTTCTTGAACAACTGAAGAACTCCCGGGCCCACCGCCACTATCAACATCGAAGGCAGAATGCAGAAAAAGATCGGAAATACGAGTTTCACGCCCACTTTGCCGGCGCGCTCTTCGGCGTCCTGCCGGCGCTGCATCCTCATGAAATCCGAGTGAGCCCGCAAAGACTCGCCCATGCTCGTGCCAAATCGGTCGTTCTGAATCAAGATCGCCATCAGTTTCCGGATTTCCGGCTCGCCCGTTCGCTCGGCGAAATTACGCAGAGCTTCCGAACGGCGTTTTCCGGCGCGCATTTCGAGCATTACCAGCGACAGTTCGTCGCTGAGTTCCGGATGCGTGAGTTGCAGCTCGCGGCCCACGTGCGACATCGCCTGATCCAGGCCCAGGCCCGCTTCGACCGATACCACCAGCAGATCCAACGCGTCGGGCAGGGCCAACCTCAGCGTTTCCTGGCGCCGGGCAACCCGCTTCTCAAGGAAGAACTTGGGGAGTATCCAGCCCACCGCGCAGCCCATTCCGAGCATGGCCATTCTCATCGGCGGACTGTCTGGCATCCTCGGCTGCAGCGCGATCGTAAGCGCCAGCATCCCGAGAGTGGCGACAATTCTCAGGCCATAGAACACCGTGCCCGCCGTCTCCGAGCGGAACCCGGCTTGCGTCAGGTGAATCTGCACCCTGGCCATGTCCTCGTGCGAGGACGGCACTTGAGAGCCGATGCTCCGCAGCACGGCGACGATACTGCTGCCCTCCGGCTCAAGGGTCTGGTCCACAAAGCGCCGCTTGGAAGGGTCTGTGATGACCGGGCCGCCGAGTTGTTTCAGAAACTTGCCCGGCTTATAGAAATACCGGTAACCCACCCAACTGACGCTGACCAGCAACATCAGGAAGGCGCACATGGAAAGTAGGATGGGATGATCCATATCAGACCTTGATGTTGATAATCTTCTTAATAAAGAAATTTCCGACGATTTGGGCAAGGATCGCACCGGCGATCATCATCTTGCCGTCCGGATCCGCCGCCATGCCCTGAAGGTACCCCGGAGCCACCACGAGCAACGCCAGCATCGTACCGATGGGCAGCAGCGTCAGAATACTGGCCGTCATTCTGCCGTGCGCGCTCGCTGCCCGCACCTGGCCCTTCAGACGGAACCGTTCCCGGATTACGTATGCCAGCCGCGAGAGAATCTCGGCAAGATTGCCGCCCGTCTGTTTTTGGAGCAGAACGGAAGACGTAAAGAAGCGCGCGTCCAGCAGCGGCACGCGCTCGGCGAAGTTGCGCAGCGCGATATCGAGCGGGGCGCCAAGATTCTGTTCGTTGAACAGCGCCCGGAATTCCTGGCCGAGCGGATCTGCCAGCTCTTCACCCAGCATCTCCAGGCTGATGGAGAAGGCATGGCCCGCGCGCATCGATCGCGCCAGAAAATCGAGAGCCTCCGGAAACTGTTCCTCGAACTTCTGCAGACGCGCCGATCGCTTCTTCCGCACATACAGGTAAGGAACCGCGGCGAGCACTCCGCCCGCGGCGAACGCGGTAATCGGGCCGTTCATCAGAATCGGGAACATGCTTCCAAGGCCCAATCCCGGTATGGCCATCAATCCCATCGCGGCGAGCAGCCTGTTGGAAGACCAGGCGATTCCGGCCTCCCGCATTTGAGTCTGGGCGTGCCGTGTGAACTGGAACGACGCCAGAGCGGCCATCAGGCCCGTCTTTTCGATCTCCTCGTCCCTCAGCAATGTCGTGGTGACGGTCTCGCCCTCGCCCGCGGCAGTCTTCAGCATTCCCGACATCTGTTGTTTCCGCCGCGCGTCGAAGAACTTCATTCCGACGCTGACGGCCAACAGCACGAGTACGAAGACGACGACGAATGAGACCACCACCGCAACCGGCATCTAGCTAATCTCCACCACGGTCTGGAACATCTGCATGGGCAGAATAATCCCGCAGGAACGCAGCCTTTCGTAAAACTTGGGGCGGATGCCCGTAGCGCGGAACCGGCCCAACACCTTGCCCGATTCCGAAATTCCCGTCTTCTCGAAAAGGAAGACGTCCTGGAGCGTGATTACGTCCTGCTCCATTCCAACCACCTCGGTGATGTGCGTAATCCGGCGGGAGCCGTCGCTTTGCCGGGCCACCTGAATGAACAGGTCCACGGCCGACGAGATCTGCTGCCGGATGGAGCGCACGCCCATATTTGCATTCGCCATGCCGAC
The DNA here is from genome assembly GCA_903925975.1 of uncultured Acidobacteriia bacterium. Lineage (GTDB taxonomy): Bacteria > Acidobacteriota > Terriglobia > Bryobacterales > Bryobacteraceae > BOG-224. The sequence goes on from CAIYHG010000094.1 coordinate 13,073, forward strand.
CATCACTTCCAGGCGGCCCAAACCATCGCGGGGGTTGTTGGCGTGAATCGTCGTGAGCGAGCCGTCGTGACCCGTATTCATCGCCTGGAGCATGTCCAGGGCTTCCTCCGAGCGAACCTCGCCGACGATGATGCGATCGGGCCTCATACGGAGGGCATTGATCACGAGCTGCCGGATGTGGATCGCGCCCACGCCTTCCACGTTCGCCGGCCGCGTTTCCATGCGCGCCACGTGCGTCTGTTGCAGGCGCAATTCCGCCGCGTCTTCGATGGTCACGATGCGCTCATCCTCGGGAATGTAGGAAGAGAGCGCGTTCAACAAAGTTGTCTTTCCGGCGCCGGTGCCGCCGCAGATCAGGATGTTCAGCCGCGCCTTCACGCATGCTTTCAGCAGTTCGAGCATGCCCTCGGTCAGGGCCAGCTTGGCCACCAGGTCTTCGCCCTTGAGCGCGTGGCGCCCGAAACGGCGGATCGAAAGCAGGGGACCATCCACGGCCACCGGAGGAATGGCGGCGTTCACGCGCGAACCGTCGGGCAGGCGCGCATCCACCAGGGGCGAAGATTCATCCACGCGCCGTCCCACCCGGGAAACCACTTTCTCGATGATGCGCAGCAGGTGGGAATCGTCCTTGAACTCCACCGGCGTCCGGTAGAGTTTGCCGCCCCGCTCCACGTATACCAGCTTGGGCCCGGTCACCAGAATGTCGCTTACGGTCGGATCCTGCAGCAGCGGTTCCAGGGGACCAAGGCCGAAGACTTCATCCAGAATTTCTTCGATTACCCGATCCTTCTCCACCAGGCTAAGAGGGGTTTTTTCCTCCTCAACCAGCTTGGCCACCGCCGCCCGGATTTCCGCGCGCACCCGTTCGCCCGCCATCGAAGAAAGCGCCTCGAGGTTGATGCGATCGAGCAGCTTCCGGTGCAGGGTGAACTTCAGTTCCTGGTACTCAGGCGTGTACCCCTCGCGGTTGAATAGGCGATTGACCCAGTTCGATTCTCTGTTCTCGCCCACTCGCGGCATGGAGTCCAATACTGCCGGCATCTTGATACGACCTTTCTATCCGAACAATCCGAAACGCTTCTTGGGCGCCTTTTCCACTTCCACATTGGCGAGTTTGGCGGCCAATCGGGCCATTTCCTTGCCGAGGTTCGATCCGGGCCCGAGCATGCGGCCCTCGGCATAGGCTTCGTACAACTCGGGGTAGTCGTCGGCGACCATGCAGTAAATAGGGACCCCAAGCATCTTCTCGAGTTCGCCGGGCGTGATTTCGAGCCTCTTTGGCGAACGGTTCAGGATGAGCCGTATGCGATTCTTTCCATAGCCGCTGTCAACCAGCATTTGGACAATCTGTTTGGACTGGTGCAGAGCCGGAACCTCCAGCGTCGTCACCAGGCAGGCCTCGTCGATTTCTTCCAGCACCGTCAGCGCCGTGCGGCTAAGGCTGCGGCCGAGATCGACCAGAGTCCAGTCGTAGTGCGGCTTGGCGAACGCGAGCACGTGGCGCAGTTGATCGTCCTTGGCCTGCTGTTTGCACGCGACCGCCGGCGGAGAGGCGATAATCTCCACGCCCGGAATGCCGTTCGAAACGATAGCCTTCCAGTAGTGCATATCCAAACGATGCAGATTGTTCACGGCATCCATCACGGAATATACGGACTTCGTCTTGGTGATGAAGGCCACCATGCCGGCATCCATATCCAAATCGGCAAGCAGCACTTTCAGCCCTTGCCTTCCGAGTTCGGCGGCGACGTGCGTTACCAGCGTGGTGGCGCCGCAGCCTCCCTTGGCCGAGAAGAACGCAAAAGCTTTGCCCTCGCCTTTCGCCGAGCCATCCCTGCGCCGGCTACGCTCGGCCGAGCGCTTCTCGAGCGCTCGCCGCAGCGGCTCCCGCAGCGGCGGATACAGATACTCGTTGATTCCGGCGCGGAGCGATGCCAGAATCACTTCCGCTTCGGCATTCGTGTTCAAGGCGACGATCATGGGGTCGCCCGTCACGTTGCGGATGGAAGTGACCAGGCCATCCAGCGGATCCTTCAAGCGGCTGATATCCACCAGAACCACGTCGGGGCGCATGCGCTCCAGACGGTCCAGAAATCCGGAAAGATCGTTGATCTCCTGCTGCTCAACAATCACGCGGAACGGCAGATCGGCAAGGCAAGCCTGCGCCTGCTCCAAGAGTTCGCGATTTTCGATTGCCAGTCCGATCGTCAACGGATACATTGCATCACTCCGGGCGCATCGCTCATCGGCCTTGGCCGGCGGCGGCGTTGCCCGCGCTTGTCGTTGTAGTGGTCTGCACCGGTACGAGCTGGAATTGCGGCGTGTTGGGAACCGATTCCGGCTGGCCCTGTCTCTCCTGGCGCAGAAGCTGTTCGATCGGGATCGTCTTATTCGGCGGCGTGACCGGAACCGGTCCGGTCTTGTCCATGCCCGGCTGCTCCAGAGCGCCCGGCGTGTTCGGCGGCAGCGGGGTGATCGGCAATTTGAGTTCCGGCACGGGCTGGCCTTCAGGGATCGGGCGCACGATTTCCGGCGTGACGATCACCAGCAACTCGCCGTTGCTGCGGCTGATCGTCTTGGACTGGAACAGCCTGCCCAGCAGCGGAATGTCGCCGATGCCTGGAATTTTGGAAAAGCTCTCCCGCGCCTGGTTATCGATCAAGCCGGCAATGACGAAGCTCTGCCCGCTCTCAAGCTCGATTTCCGTTTGCACCCGCCGCGTCGCGATGCCCGGAATGGTGTACCCCATGACCGAGACCGAGTGCGTGTAATCGAGCGAACTTACTTCGGGCGCAACCTGCAGGCGGATTGTGCCGCGTGGCGTAACGATAGGCAGAAAATTCAGCCGCACGCCGTATTCGCGCCAGGCAAGCGTCAGCACCGCTCCACCCGCGGAGGGCTGGACCATCGGGAACGGGAACTCGCCGCCGGCCACAAAGCTCGCCGGCTTGCCGTTGATCGCAGGAACCGTGGGCTCGGCCAGCATCTCCAGAAGGCTATTGCTTTCGAGGGCCTTGATGGCCGCCGCAAGGTTCAGGTCCCTGCGGAACAGGAATATGTTCACTGCGTCGGAAAGGGTGATCGACTTCAATCCGTCCGCGCTGATCACGGGCTCGGTGCCGACGCCGGACCACTGGTTCATTGCCGCGGACGCCAGATTCACTCCCAGGTTTCTGCTGACTGCGCGGTCCACGTTGGCGAACCGCACCTTCACCTGTATCTGCGCCTCCACCGGCGGCACGTCTACATTGAGCAGGTTCACAGCCTTGCCCAGCGTCGCCGCGATGGCCATGACGCGCTCCGCCGCGATCGTATTGCGCACCGTGCCGCGCACGAATGCCGAGTCGTTGTCAAAAGTGACGTCGATGTTGTCGCCTGGGAACTCGCGGACAATCTGCTGGCGCGCCGCTTCCAGCTTCTGCGCGTTCATCCGGACGCTCAGATCGTAGACCAGACGGCTGCCGTTGTTCTGCCACACGATCAGCGAGGTCTCCCCCGGCGCCTTGCCGTTGATGACTACTTCCTTGGGACCGATGGCCACGGCGTCCGCCAGTTCGGCATTCGCCATGGAAATGCGCTCGATCGGCAGCGGGCTATCGAGGACCAGCGATTTCCCCACAGTCAAAATCAAAGTCTCCGCCGGCTTCTGCGCCGGCTGGGTCTGCTCCTGCCCGGCCACGGGCAGGCAGAGCAGCGCAAGCGCCGCGGCGAGCGTGGCTGCTCCGCGGAATTTCCGCGCTCCCTCGGCAAGCTGGAGTAAACTGGGCACCTATTTGTCCTCCCCGCGGTTCTCAAAACTGGTTTCGGTCTTCTTCGTCCCCGCGAAGATTTCCATCTTGAAGGGGGGCGGCTTCGGCGCGGGCTGTTCCACCGCGACGACTTTCGGAACGGGTGGCGGCGTCACGGCCGGTTTGGCGGCGCCGGGGCTATTGAAAAGGTACGCCAGCGCCGAGCCCGGAACCTTTGCGACATCGCGATCCACCGGGTTTCGCAGGACAAGCTGAATAGTGGTCTGGTTCGCGGCGAGGCTGAGCTTCTCCGCGTCGTCCGGCGTCACCAGCAGCGTGACCACCTGCGAGGTCACCGGCTTACCTTCGGCGTCCTTCTTGTAATCCTGCCCGGCGGAGAGCACTTCCACGTTCTGCATGAGCGTTCGCGCGAGAGTGCCCAGGGCGTCGTTGCCTCCAGGCGCATTTCCGTTAATCACCACGTCCACGCGCATTCCGGGAACAACGAATCCGGCAACGCCGACCACGTCGTTCACGCGCACCGCAAAGGCCCGCATGCCTTGGGGAATCATGGCGGCCAGACCGCCGCCGGCGCCCTTCGGGGCCAGCCGCGATTCAATCAATGGCTCGTCCGAATAGATGGGCGTCACAACTCCCCGGCCGATGTAGTCCGCGGTGCGGTTGGACGCTCCCACCGGCACGGCGCCCGACCACTCGGCCAGTTTCACGTCGCTGTCCTTGAGAATCGTTCCCACTTCGAGGTTGCGGGAGGCGATCACAATCGTGGCCGTCGGGCGCGCGGGCGTGGCGGCCCCTCCCCGGCTGATCAGGGACTTGTACGTGAGAAAGCCGCCCCCTGCCGCAACTACGAAAGCGAATATCAGAACCCCTAGAAATCTTTTGTTCATGCACGTTCCCCGTTTCCGGCAAACTGAATCCGGCTCCGGATGCCGCGAGCCCTATGCGTACTCTACGCAGAAAACGCCCGCTCGCCGGCGGGCGAAACGCGCCGCGTTCGACCGGCGTCCACGCGGCGCGGAGGGCATGACGGCAGAGATGGGGTCCCTACCCTCATGCCCTCTTCGCCTGACGCTTACTGGGCCGCCGCAGAGGCCAGATGAGTGTTCATCTTGGTCCAAACCGTGGTGATGCTCCCGCCCGCGCCGAGGAATAGGGCCGCGGAGGCCAGAGCCACAAACGCCATGAGCAGGGTGTACTCGATCAAGTCCTGCCCTTTTTCTTCCTGCCAAAAATTTCGCAAAAACGTCATGTTCTTCGCTCCTGTTTTAAGTTGTAGGTCCGGTACTTCGAGTGATCGGTCGATCACTTGCTTCGATCTTCGTGATCTCGCGATCACGGCCCATTCCGCCGCCAGCAGTGGCTGCGGAGTCTCCTTGCCCCGGAGATTTCCTGAACACAAGCGCAACGCCGTCGTCGTAAACCAGGCGCCAGCGGACGCATTCCTTAAGGACGCGCGTGAGCGGCGCCCTCGGGGGCAATAGAATCGTGTTAATCCCGAAACGGCCGAGGGTGGATTCCCAGCCTTGCCGCGCATCCTGCGCGGCTAGAACGGCTGTCTCGAACTGCGTTCCGTAAAAGTCCGAGCGTCCATCGATAAAGACCTTGCCCTGCGGATAGAACTTGTAAATGAGGTAGTCGCCCCATTGGTCGCTCGTGAAAACTCGCGCTCCGGCATCCAGCTTGACGCGGCCGATAGCCCGCTCCGGAAAGCTGCGCGCGTCGAATGCCGCGCGAAAAGCCTGCGGCGGATTGGGCGCAAACAGCAGCGCTGCCACCGCCAGCGCGCCCGCCGCGCTCACAATGTGCCAGCGCCCGATGCTTTCCATGGCCGCCGTTTCCGCTCCCAGCCGGCTGAAGCGCGCCAACGCCCCGTGAAGCCGGCCCGCCGCCCTTGAACCCGCGGCCGCGCGAAGCCACTCGTCAATCGCCGCCGCCAGATAAGGCGCTGACGCCACTGCCAGCAGGGGGACATTCCGCCACGCCATCGCCGCCGCGTGCATCAGCCCCAGTATCAGCGCGGGCTCGATGTACCGTCCCTTGCTGATATTCCAAAACGCCGCCGCCGCCCCTAACCCCAGCAGGAGTTCGTGAAATACCGCGAGCGGATGCGTGAAGCCGAACGGCTGGAACTCATTTATGTGCTGCGTTAGGAACGGATCCCGCAAGTACGCCAGAATGTGCGCGTGTAGCTGATACCCGTACGGGTTGATCAGACTCGCCGCCATGCATGCCGCGGCGGTAATGCCGTAACGCTTCGCCTGCTCCGCCGCCCGAAGCCGCTCATCCTTTTCCGCCGTGAACGCCGCCCTGAGGAGTTCGCCAACCCCATAAGCGGCGATTATCGCCACTCCGACAAAGAATCCGCCGTGGAGATTGGTCCACAATACCGTCGCAACCGGCAGCAGAACCAGAATGGGAATGCGCCCCACGCGCTCCCGGCCAGACCGGTAACGCTCCAACGCCGCGCAGAACAAGGCTACGAACAAGAACGTGAACAGGTGCGGCCGCGCCAGCCAGTGCATGCATGACGCGGCGGCCGCCGCCATCGTGACTGCAACCGCAACCACCGGATTTGCCTTCACCCGCGCCGTCCGGAATATGATCGCGAAAGTGACGGCAATCAACAGGACGCTGAACCAGGTCACTAGCGCGAGCCCGCCCACCTGGTGCAGCCCGGCCCAGATCACGTCCGTCAGCCACTCCCACGCATACCAGGCTTCGCCAGGCTTCGAAAACGAAAAAATGTCCTGCCGCGGGACCGCGTGGTTGGCTAAAATCCAATCGCCCGTGCGAATGTGCCACCCGGCATCGCCGTCGGCCAACAGGGCGGTGGCTCCCTCCATCCGGCCGAACAGGTAAAGAATTGGCATCAGGAACGCGAAATCCGTCAGCGACGGCAGAAGCTTGATCGCGAACGATGATTTCAGGGCGTTCATATATCTATGCCATCCACGTCGTCGTGACCGGATTCATCGCCTCAAAGCAGCGAACCCGATCCTGGAACGAACGAAAATCCATGTAGCTGACGTCCAAAGCCACCCGCGGACACTCCGTCTCGGGGGCGGCTACTCGCACCACGGTTCCTTCGCAATGAATGCATTTCTGGCCGAAACCGTGATTCGCCGGCAGTTCGATCTCTATAGAAAGGATTTGTCCGAGAACCGGCGGCGCCAAAGGCGCTCCTTCTCCGCGCCATGCGATCAGAAGACCGTTGCGGCTGATATTCTCGGTGTACATGGCGCCCCGCCGCCACAGCGGGGGTGACGTCACGTGGCACCTCAGCCTGATGTCCATTCGCGGACATTCGCGCCTGTTCATGTTTTTCATTGCGGTACATGGCAACTCTACCGCGCCGTATTTCAGGCATCAATATCGAATATGGGCTATATCCTTTTGTTTCCCAAGGTTATCAACGGAGCCTCAACTCCCAGGCGGTTATCCAAAACAATATCAATGGCAATAATGAGGGAATTGAAACTTTCATGGTTATTAGCCGGGCATTAACCGGAACCTTACGCGTCCGCCACCCGAGCGCAATAGATCGCTTACCTGCTTTATAATCAATATGTTGCATGCGCTAACGCTGGCACAAAACGCAAAATTCCCTCGTGAATTTAAGCAAAAATCAGTACTAATAATGGGAAATGTTAGCTAATTTTCTGTTGACAACCGAAGTTAAATAACGGACAATTCCAGATAAATCGCCCCTAAAGTATATTAATGAAACGGGCGTGGAACCGCTGAAAGCAGTTCCAAATTGGAGATGATTTCATGACACAGATTCTTCTTTACAGCGACGAACCGATCCTCTCTAAAGGTCTGGAATCGGTTTTGCGGCAGGCGCCGGGCTTCGAGTTGCTACCGCCCTGCGCTACAATCGCGGCGCTCATGGAGCAGGTCGCGCAGCAAACGCCGGATCTCGTCCTGATGGATCTGACGTCCGAAGTGACTTTCGGCGTGCTCACGGAGATGAAGCACTCTCTGTCACACTCCAAAATCGTGCTGTGGGTGAACACGATCTCGACGGAGCTCGCCTTCCAGGCCATGGGCCTCGGGGTCCGCGGCATCCTGCGCAAGACGCTTCCGGCCGACCTGCAAGTCAAATGCCTCCAAAAGGTGCATGCGGGCGAGTTGTGGTTCGAGAAGGCCCTCACGGATAGCTTCCTGTGCGCGCGGCGCGTCGCTCTGACGCAGCGCGAGGGGCAGCTGGTGAGCCTCCTGTCGCAGGGTCTAAAGAATAAGGAGATTGCGACCACGCTCATGATCTCCGAGGGCACCGTTAAGGTTTATCTCTCCCGCCTCTTCCAGAAAGTCGGCGTGAAAGACCGCTTCGAACTGGCGCTGTTCGGACTGAAGAACCTGACCACCGGCCAGCTTCCGTCAATGGACAAGGACCGCAGGTCCGGCGCCGTGCAGGGATTGCGCTCCATCGTGCTCGAGCGCCCCCTCGACAAGCAGGAGCGTCCCGCGCCGCCGCGGTTCTCCTCGCCGCTGCGCCCGATTGCCGGCCGCCAATTCTAGTCGGCGAATTATCAACGCTAAGCGCAAGGCGGCCCGCCATGGGCCGCCTTTTTTTGTTTATTTTCGCGCCCCGAAAGGTATTCTTCGCCTCTATTTCCGCTTCGAAATTCCGTACGCGCCCGGCGCGCCAGCCACATTTCAATTGCCTGCGCTAGTTTTGCGCAGCTGGGCGCCATTGTCCCAACGCCCGTGCATAACTTTGGTAAGGCTGGAGTTAATAGCTATTTCCATTATTGAATCAAACGATTCGGCGGGATTAAATTAATCTGGCGGATAATTATATGCGTTGGAACGGCAGCACCATTACCATCTTTCTCGCGGCGCTCGCCTTCGCGACTGCGCCCGCCCTGGCGGCGGGCTTTGGGACCGTGGTTCCCATCGGCGGCCACGCCGCGGACATCGCTCTCGACGAAACGCGCGGGGCGCTGTACGTGGCCAACTTCGCGGCCAACCGCATCGACGTGGTCTCGACGGCCTCTAACGCCGTAAGCTCTTCGATCAACGTCGCGCCCCAACCTGGGGCCCTGGCCCTTTCCCGCGACGGACAATACCTGCTCGTGGCGCACTACGGCAACTGGAATCCCGCCGATCCGATGAAGAACCTGATCACGCTGATCGACATGGTCAGCCGCGCGCGCCAGACGTTCGCGATGGGAGCTCCGCCGCTGGGCGTCACGTTCCTTCAAAACGGCCGCGCGTTGATCGTCACTGCAAAAGGGTTTGTTCTCTTCGACCCCTTCGCCGGAACGTTCCAATCCGTGGATACGTTCGCTAATCTCTCCATCCAGTTGCCGCTATCGAAGCTCCTGTTCCCGCCTGAAATCCTACTTACCGCCGTGGCGTCTTCCGGCGACGGACTGGTGGTATGGGGCATTGGCAGCGCCGACGCCGTTAACCAGATGATCTATCGGTACGATTCGCGCACCAACCGCGTAGCGGCGCTGACTGTTCAGGCTTCGGTTCCGCTCCTTCCGCGAGTCAGCGTGAATAGCGACGGTTCCCGCGCCATGGTCGGCTATGCCATTTTCGGTTCCGATTTTCAGCGCGGAGTCGTGGAAGCGCAGTACCCCGACGTCCAGACCTCGACAAACGTAACCGGGTCGGTCTTCGGCGCCTCGGGGCAGACGATCTACGCCCAAATTCCGAACGCCGGCCAACCCGCCGGCCCACCGTACACGGGCGCGCTGACCCCGCGCCTGGCGATTCTGGACGCCGATAATCTCACCATCCGCGAGCGCGTGAGCATTCCCGAGAACATCACCGGCCGCGCCGTCCTGAATAGCGCGGGTACGATCATGTACGCCGCCTCCGATAGTGGCGCGCTCGCGCTCCCTGTCGGTTCCCTGAATCAATATCCCCGCGTGGCGATCAACCGGGAAGACCTGATGGTTCAAGCCGGGTTTTGCGATCGCAGGGTAATCAGCATGCCGCTCACGATTACCGACCCCGGCGGGGGAAACACGGCATTTGCCGTGAGCGTGGATCGGTCTGGCGTTTCCGTCTCACCCACTTCGGGCGTCACTCCGGCGACCGTCCAGGTGCGCATCGATCCGGCGGCATTTCAGAATCAGACCGGCACTACGGCGATTCCGATCGTCATCTCGTCGCCGTCCGCCATCAACGCCATCGCCCCGGTGCGGCTTCTGGTCAATAATCGCGCCGCCGAGCAGCGGGGAACCATCGTGAACGTCCCTGGCCGCCTCTCCGACATGCTGACCGACGCCCCGAGGTCGCGCATATACCTGCTGCGCCAGGATACCAACGAACTGCTGATCTACGATGGCACGAGCTATGGGCTTATTACCCGGCTCCGCACCGGCACAACCCCGACCCGGATGGCCTTCTCAGCCGACCGGACGCAGCTGATGGTCGGGCACGATAATTCGCAGCTTGTTTACGTCTACGATCTTGAAAAGATGCAGCGGAACTCGGTGATTCGTCTGCCGCTCGGCGAATACGCGCGGTCGCTCGCGGCCTCTAATAAGGCCACGCTGGCGGTTGTGCGCACGGCTGCGGCGGCAAGCATGTCGGGAGGCGTCAGCGCCTGGATCGGCGCAAGCAACGTAACCCCGGCCTATATAGACAACGTCGATCTTGGAGCAAATATCGCGACCCCACTGCCCTCGATGGGAATCTGGGAAAACTCGATCCCCCCCGAATCGGCCCTCTCACCATCCCAGAACGGCGCCACCATCCTGCTGGCTCAGCCGGACGGAATCGCGCGCGCGTACTCGGCTGACGCCGATACGTTCATCGCGTCGCGGAATGACGTCTCGAGCTTTAAGGGCTCCTTCGCCGCATCCAGCTACGAAACGTACGTGGTGGGCAACAACGTTCTGAACAGGTCGCTGGTCCCAACCGGAGCGCTGGACGAATCGGCCGGCGTTTCCGTGGGCTTTGCGTTCGTGGAATCCGGGGGGCTCCGTGTCCTGGCCGCGTCCGCGTCCGGGCCCGGCGCGGTCCAGAACCATGCCACGCTGACTGCCTCGGGCAAACCGACCGCAATGGTGGAAGCCCCGCTTGGGCCGCAAACCGGTATGACGTTTACCCGCTCCGTCGCGCCGCTCGCGTTCGGTTACTCCACAATCGTAGTGAACGGCGTGGCAATGCCCCAGATTCCAACCGGGGCGGCCGTGATCGCGCTGACGGCATCGGGGTTTACCGCGCTTTCGTGGTATTTCGACGCGGCCGTTTCGCCCCCGGTGATTACTTCGGTGGTCAACGCGGCCGATGGTACGGCGGCGGTGGCTCCGGGCGGCCTGATCAGCATCTACGGCCAGCAGATGAACCCAGTCAACCTGGCTACCAGGGAAACGCCGTTGCCCACCGCGCTCGGCGAATCCTGCGTCACCGTGAACGGCGCTCCCATCCCGCTGCTGTTCGTTTCGGACCAGCAGATCAACGCGCAATTGCCCAACGGGGTTTCGGGCAGAGCCAGCCTCGTGATTCGCACGCCGGGCGGAACCAGCGACACGCGGTATCTCAACGTCTATCCCTCCGCGCCGAGCGTCTTCCGGACTGGGACCGCCGGGCCTCTCACCGGCCTGGCCACCATCGTTCGCTGGAACAATCACGAATTGGTTACGGCCACGAATCCCGTCCACCAGGACGATTACCTGGAGATCTATCTCACCGGCATGGGAGCCACCGTTCCCGAGGTGGAGGCGGGCCATCCCGCGCCTTCGAGCCCGCTGGCAATAGTGTCCGCTCCCGCCGTCGTCAGTCTGGGCGGACAGCCGCTTGAGGTGATCTACGCCGGGCTCGCGCCGGGGTTGGTCGGCGTCTATCAAGTGAACGCCAAGGTCTCGGGCCCTGCGCCGGCCGGCTTGAGCGTGCCCCTGAGCATCTCGCAGGGCGGCATGTCCACGAGCGTCAACGTGCGGGTCGTGAAATAAGCATTTCCGGGCTCGCCTGCGGGCCCACGGAGACAACATGAGAACGATTGGAAAGTCGATTTTGATCTTGGCGCTCTTCGCCGCGGCCTGCTTTGCCCAGCAATGGGAGTTCGGAGCTTCCGGCGGGGGAAGCTTGCTAAACCGTATCCCGGTCACGAACTCCGCCGGATCGGCCGAAGCCGGCTTCGAACACGGCGGGATGTTCAGCCTGTTCGTGGCCAATAACCCCGGCCGGCGTCTCGGCGGCGAGTTGCGCTACGACTACATCAAGAACGACCTGGCCATCTATAGCGGCAATACCAAGGCCACTTTCGCCGGCGTGGCGCACGCCGTCCACTACGATTTCACCGTCGGTATCAACCCCGACTCCCGGACCCGGATCTTTGCGATCTTCGGGGGCGGCGTGAAAGTCTACACGGGAACCGGGACTGAGCAAGCCTACATGCCGCTCAGCCAGTACGCCTACCTCACCAAGACGCGCACGGTGCAGCCCATGGCCAGCGTGGGTGTGGGCGTCAAGCGCCAAATCGCCCCGCGAATATTCCTGCGGACCGAAGTGCGCGATTACATCACGCCGTTTCCCACGGATGTGATCACGCCCGCGCCGGGTTCCAGCCTCAGCGGGAACTGGCTGCACAATATCGTCCCCATGGCCGGCGTCAGTTTCGAGTTCTAACCGCGGCCCCGATGCGGCAGGCGGCCAACCCGGCCGCCCCGCCCCGGCCGCGGGTCCGGCACTGATTGACTCCACAACGTCCCCGGTTTCCCCCACCGTCACGCCGGTTACCTCGGTCCCTGTATTTCCTTCATTGTCAGCTCGGCCGCGCCCAGCCGGGCGAACAGTCGTTTGCGGCAAGTCAGCACGAGAATCTGGATTCGCTCCCCGGCGCGCATGAGGATATCGAACATCCGCTCGATGCGCTGGTCGTCACTGAAAGCCAGAGCGTCATCGAGGATAACCGCCGCCGGCCGGCCCTGCGTGAGAAGTAGCTCGGCGAATGCGAGACGGGTAAGAACGGCGAGTTGCTCTTGCGTGCCGTCACTCAGACTGCCGAAAGTCTCCTGCTCTCCGTTGCGCTCAATGGCGCTGATGCTGAGGTCTTCGTCCAGTAGGAGCCCTGCGCCCGGCAGGAGCATCTTCAGGTACGGTTCAACACGGGTCACGATTGGGGCCAGATACCGGGCTTTAGCCTCCCGTTCGGCTTCCCTCAAGGTGTCCTTGAGGAGTTTGAGGACCTCAACCTCCTCCTCATAACCCTTCACCACAGCCTCCAGCCGGTTTTGCTCCGCCACTTCAAACTCAAGAGCCTCTTCGACACCGGCCCCCTCGCTGGCTTCAACCAACGTCGTAAGCCGCGTGATTTCGTCTTTGACCTTGCCGACGGCCTCGTGGTGGTTTCGACCGGCTGCCTCCAGCCGCTTGATACGCACATCAATTGCCTCGACGGTCTCGCCCTGGCTGGCTTCGAGCGCCTTCAGGGTACCTTGCTCCTCGGTTGCACGCAGTGCGAGTTCCGTGGCGCGGCGCGCCAGTTCCTCATCGCCGCATTTGGCCCGTGCAGTTCTCAGGGCAGCACTCTTCGTGTCAAGGGTGCCGCGCTTCCCGGCCATCCGTCGCTCGATCTCCTGCAAGGCTTCGCTCGCTTCGGCGAGAACATCCTTCGGCCCCGCCACCGCCGCCTCCGTGGTCCTGATGTCGGCGGCCAGCTTCTCGGCTTCGCCGGCGCGTGTCAACGACTTTGAGACACCTCCACTGAGAATTTACTGAGTATTTTGCTCGGTTGTTGGTGGTTTGTTAATCCAGACCTCCTTTGGGACGGCGAATGGCTTTGGGTGACGGCGCACGAAGCGTTCCGGGTGAT
>CAIYHG010000095.1 GCA_903925975.1 uncultured Acidobacteriia bacterium
AGCCCGCCTCCCGACAAATGCAGAACCTCGCTCGCTCCAGTTGGCAGCCCAATTAGCCGCCGAATCCCCGAGCAATCGCAGAAACGCTGGTGCATGCCGCCGCTCGGCTGAGTTCCCTCGCGCTTACGGACGGATTACGGCGTACGCCCGCGCCCGCTCCAACCGGCCTCGAAAGAACGATAAAGTGAAGGGAGACGCGCTTCGGGCCGGTCCGCGCAACGAATCACCACGATGTTTAGCCTGATCCTCTGGATAATCGCCCTTAGCCAGATCTACTGGCTCTGGCGGGGGCGGCGCTGGCTGCTCAAGGCAGTCCCCCAGCCGCGCGCCCGCAGGGTGGTTTACGCTGGGGCGCTGGCGCTGTACGCCCTTGCGATCGCTTACAGTTCCGGGTGGATTGGCGGCAGGAACACCCCGGTCTACATGCGGCCCGCCGACGCGCTGCTCTCGGCGCCATTGGCCTGGTGGCTGGCTAGTTCGCTCTTCGCATTCCTGCTGGTATCGATCTTCTGGACCGGCGTTTCGTTGGTGCGCGCGCCCGTCTGGTTTTGGCGGAAGCTCCGCGCGCCGCGGCCGTCCGCCGGCGCCTCGGGGCTCACGCGGCGCGGTTTCCTTGGGAACACGGCGGCAGTGGTCGCCGGCACGCCCTTCGTTGCCGGGGCTTACGGTCTGCTGCGCGGAAGGCTGAACCTCGAAACGCCGCTCCGGCGCATCCGGCTTCCCCGGCTGCCGCGGGAGTTCGAAGGGTTCCGCATCGCGCAGTTGTCGGATATCCATATCGGCCCGTTCATGACCGAGGAGGAAATCCGCAAGTACGTCGCCATCACCAACTCCCTGAAGCCCGACTTGGTCGCGTTGACCGGCGATTTCGTCACCTGGGACCCCACCACGCAGGAAGCCGTGGTCCGCGCTCTTTCCGGATTGCGCGCGCCCTACGGACTCTACGGTTGCCTGGGAAACCATGACGCCTGGGCGGGCGTGGAAGACTCGATTACCGAGCTGTTCCGGCAGGCGGGCATTCACATCCTACGGCAGGAATCCGCCGCCATCCGCGCCGGCGCCGCGTTGTGGAATTTGATGGGCATAGACTTCGCCAGCCAGCGCCCGTTCGGGCCTCGGAGCGAAAGCTTCATGCGGCGTTATCTCGAAGACCTCGGAGGGCTGATGGACCGGAACGCCGTCAATATTCTCCTCAGCCACAATCCCGATACGTTCGACCGAGCCGCGTCGATGGGCATAGACCTGAGCCTCGCCGGCCACACCCACGGCGGCCAGGCCGCGCTCGAATTCATCAGCCCGCAAATCGCGCCCAGCCGTATCGTTACGCCATACGTCTCCGGCCTGTTCGAAAAGCCCGGCGGGCAGTTATACGTGAATCGCGGCCTCGGCACCATCGGTGTGCCGATTCGCATCGGGGCGCCCCCCGAAATCACCATCTTCGAGCTGACTCGAAGTTAGCCCGCTCCTCTCACACCGTTTCTGCGCACGATAACGCCGCCAAGCAAAGCCCCTTTCAGGGGCGCTAGAACGTAGCCCCGGGCGCAAGCCCGGGGAGGGCAGGCGATGCGGCCAGCCCCGTAGGGGCGAAAGGAATCTTCCGCCCCTACGGCGCTGCTACTCCTCTCTTTGCTACCCAGCGCTTGCGCACCGGGCTACTACCTTGCGCCCCTCGTGGGGCTTGCGGAGACGCAGCCCCCCGCTCTGTAATTTGCGGCCCGCCCCGCCGCCTGACACAATGGGGGGACATGCCGCCCGGGGTGTGGCGCCAGAGCCTTCCGGAGCAGTCGCTTGGAGTTCGGGACCTGTCGATTGACCTGGTCCGCGCGCCAAACATCTATCTTCCGGTTGTGACCGGAGCGTCCTTCGAAATTCCCCCGGGGAGCATCGTCGGATTGTTCGGTGAATCCGGCTGCGGCAAGACCACTCTGGCATTGGCCCTGATGGGGCTGCTCCCTCCGCGGAAATATCGCGTTACCGGCTCGGCGCTTTGGGAGGGACGCAATCTCTTCGAACGGAACGAGCGCGAGTGGGAGGCGGTTCGCGGCGCGGGGATCGCCATGCTCTGTCAGGACTCCCTGCTGGCTCTGAATCCGGTGCTGCGCGTGCGCGAGCAACTCTCCGAGGCTCTTCGCGCGCATGGGCTCGCACGGAAATCTGTCGAGGCGCCTCTTGCGCTGGCCGGTCTCGATCCCTCGCGCCGGATACTCGACGCCTACCCGCACCAGATCAGCGGAGGCGAACGCCAGCGCGTGGCAATTGCTCTGGCGCTGGCGTGTGAGCCGCGCCTCGTGATTGCCGACGAACCTTTCACGGCTCTCGATGCTCCCCGGGCGCTGGAACTTTCCGACTCGTTCCGCTCCATGCGGGACGAGCTGGGGATTTCGTTTCTGTTGATCGGCCACGACCCTGCGGCGCTGGCGCGCGTGGCCGACTATTCGCTGGTGATGTACGGCGGCTCGATCGTCGAGCGGGGCGATCCGCGCGAAGTGCTCCGCGCGCCCCTGCATCCCTACGCCGCAGCGCTTCTGCGGGCGCTTCCGGACCTGTCGCGGCCCGGCGAAGCGCGTCCGGTTCCAATTCCGGGGAATCCGCCGGGCCTGGAGGAGCGCGCGGCCGGCTGCGGCTTTGCCCCGCGCTGCGCCGAGCGGTTGGAGCGGTGTGCGGCCGAGGCGCCGCCTGAAGTCTTAGTTGGAGAGCGCGGAAGGGTGCGCTGTTTTCGCTATGGCGGGTGAGCCTCTTCTGAGCGTGCGCGGGCTATCGAAGCGCTATCCGGGCGCTGCCGGGTGGGCTATGCGCGACGTGTCGTTCGAGGTCGAAGCGGGCGAATCCCTCGCGCTCTGCGGCCTCTCGGGAGCGGGCAAGTCCACTCTGGCCCGCTGCCTGGCGCAGTTCGAACAACCCGATAGCGGCGAGATTCTGTTTCAGGGACGGTCCACCGCATCGTTGGGCGCCAGCGAGCGTGCGGAGTTGAGGACCCAGATTCAAATCGTGCTGCAGCAGCCGGCAGCCAGTCTGAATCCCCGCTTCACGGCGGAAGAAATCGTCTCTGAGCCGCTCGTCATTCAGCGCCGGGGCGAGCCGGCCGCACGAGCCAGGCGCGCAGCCGAGTTGCTGGAACTCGCCGGCCTTCCGGCGGGCTCGGGGCGCAAGCGCGCTCTCGAATTCAGCGGCGGCGAGCGGCAGAGGCTGGCGATCGCGCGCGCTTTGGCGCTCGGTCCCAAACTGCTGATCCTCGATGAGTCGCTCTCCGGCCTCGACCTTTCCGTGAAGGCGCAAATTCTCGATCTGCTGTTGGAATTGAAGCAGCGGTTGTCGCTCGCCATGATCCTCGTCAGCCACGATCTCGCGCCCGCCGCCCAATTCGCGGACCGGATCGCGGTGATGGATGGCGGGTCAATCGTGGAATGCGCGGCAGCCGGCGATCTGTTTACCCGCCCCGCGCACCCGCGCACCCGGGAACTCGTGGCCGCGGCTCTCGCCCTGGCCTCAGGAGCCGCTTTATGAATTACGCGGCGAGGCGCGCTCTACAGGCCGTTCTGCTGGTGGTGGCGGTTTCGGCGATTTCGTTCGCGCTAGCCAGCCTTGCGCCGGGCGATTACTTTTCGGAGATGCGCCTGGACCCGCGGGTATCCGCCGAGACCATTGCCGCGCTGCGGGCGGAAGCCGGCGCGGATAGGCTGCTGCCCGTGCGCTACGTCCGCTGGGCCGCATCCTTCGCGCGCGGGGATTTCGGCGTTTCGCTGGCGTACCGCGCCCCTGTTGCGCCCCTGCTTTGGCCGCGTATGCGCGCCACGCTGCTGCTGACCGTAGTCGCAACGGCGCTGGCCTGGCTGCTAGCCATCCCGCTGGGCGTGTGGTCGGCCACCCAGCGGAGCGGATGGCGCAATGGATTATGGAACGCGGCCTTCTCCATTCTGCTCAGCGTTCCGGAACTGCTGCTGGCCATCCTGTTTCTTGCATTCGCCGCGCGCAGCGGTCTGCTGCCTGCCGGCGGGATGACCTCGCCCGAGTTTGCGGGCATGGGCGCCGGGGCGAAGCTCGGCGATATCGTATCGCGCCTCGCTCTGCCTGCCGCCGTGCTGGCCCTGGGAATGTTGCCGGTTCTGGCGCGGCATGTGCGCGCCGCCATGATTGAAGCGATGGACGCGCCGTTCGCGCTAGCGGCCCGCGCGCAGGGCATCCCTTCCAGGCGCCTGCTCTTTCATCACGTTCTGCCGGCGGCGCTGAATCCGCTGATCTCGCTCTTCGGTTTCTCGCTGGGAACTCTGCTCAGCGCATCGCTGTTGATCGAAGTGGTGATGGGCTGGCCCGGCCTCGGCCCCTTCTTTCTGAATGCCATCATGGCCCGTGATTTCCCGGTGGTGCTGGCCGTGATCGTATTCTCCACGGCGCTGCTGGCGGCCGGAAACATGGCGGCGGATCTGCTGCTCTATCGCGCGGACCCGCGGATACGGTTCAAGACATGACGGCGCGCGGCAAAATCGTTATCGCCGCGGCCGCCTTGGCCGCGATGCACTTCGCGGCTGCCCTGGCGGGTTTCATCGCTCCCTACGACTACGCCGAGCAGCATCGCGATTATCCCTACGCGCCGCCCGCGCGCGTGCGGTTCTTCGATGCGGCGGGCCGGTTTCACCTCAGGCCGTTCGTCTACGCGCTAGCGCCAGATGGGCCCGGGTCTTACAGGCAAGATACGGCGCGCGCGTATCCGGTCCGGCTCTTTGTGAACGGGCGCCTGTTCGGCACGGATTCCGGCGGCCCGCTGTTCCTCCTGGGTTCGGATGGCTTCGGCCGCGACGTCTTCTCGCGCGTGCTCTACGGCGCGCGCGCATCGCTGTTCACGGGCATAGCCGCTGCGTGTATTGCGCTGGCACTCGGGCTGCTGGCCGGCGTTGCAGCCGGGTTCTACGGGGGTTGGCCCGACCGCCTCATTATGCGCGGCGCCGAACTGGCGCTGGCGCTGCCCTGGCTCTATCTGCTGCTGGCCGTGCGCGCCTTCCTGCCGCTGCACATCACCGTGGCGCAGACGTTCGCGCTTCTGGCTGCGATCATCGGGGGAATCGGGTGGGTGCGGCCGGCGCGGCTGATTCGCGGCGTCACTCTGAGCGGACGCGAGCGCGAGTATGTTTCCGCCGCCCGCGGCTTCGGCGCTTCCGATTGGTATCTCATGCGCCGCCACATCGTTCCGATGACCTCGGGAGTTTTGATCACCCAGGCGACGGTCCTGATCCCGCAGTTCGTTCTGACGGAGGTGACGCTGTCGTTTCTTGGTTTGGGCGTGGGCGAGCCCATGCCAAGCTGGGGAAACATGCTGGCCGAAGCGCGGCAGTACCACGCCCTGATTCTGCACCCATGGCTTCTGGCGCCCGCCCTTGCCGTGATCCCCGTGCTGCTGGCATATCTCGTACTAGCCGATGCGTTGATCGGGCGCCCCGATTGACGCGCGATAAGAATTTCCGATCCCGCGCATAGAAACGTTCCGTTTGCCTTGGCGCCCGCGGCGCCGGAAGATGGTCTCAGCCGAAGACGCACCCTTTCCGGCGCCTGACCCCGGATAAGAGAAGTCGCGGCCTTCGTTCGCAATTCCGCGGTGAAGCCGGCCACGCTCAACTGGGCGTACACCCGAGACGCCTTGGGCCGGTTTCGCTTCGGGGTTCCCGGCCTAGTGCCACCCGAAGGAAAAATCCGCCCCCGGCCAATTGACCTCCGCCTACTGTAGTTCTATACGTACGCCAATCGTAGAGACTGACCCCAATTCGCGTTACACTAGGCGCGTCGGGCGGGGCCCAAGCTTTGACCAACTGGCGTTATCCAACGTTAATAATGCTCGCGCTGGCTGGTTCTGCGTTCGCGGAGCAGGAGGAACGCCTCGTTCTAAAACAACTCTCGGGAAACCCCGGCGGCAGTCTGAAATATTCCCTTCGCTCCGAACCCAAGACGCTGAATCCAGTGACCGCAACGGATGCGGTCTCGAAGGAAGTGATTCAGCGGTTGAACGCGGATCTCATCCACATCAATCGCGAGACGCAGCAAACCGAACCCGCTCTCGCCAAGTCGTGGAAGGTGTCTGCCGGGGGGCGGGCGTACGTACTGGAGCTCCGGCGCGGGCTCCGGTTTTCCGACGGCGCGCCGATGGACGCGCGGGATGTCGTATTCAGCTTTCAGGTCTACCTCGACGAGAAGACGCATTCCCCGCAAAGGGATCTCCTGATCCTGAACGGCAAGCCGATCACCGTTCGCCAGACCGGCACGTTCCAGGTGGCATTCGATTTGCCGGAGCCGTACGCGGCGGCCGAGCGCTTGTTCGACGGCTTCGCCATACTGCCGCGCCATGTGCTCGAAGGCGTCTGGAAGGCCGGTAAGCTGGCCGATGCTTGGGGCCTCGGCTCTCCTCCCTCGCAGGTTGTTGGCATGGGTCCGTTCCGCCTGAAGGAATATGTACCGGGCGAACGCCTGGCGCTGGAGCGCAATCCTTACTACTGGAAGGCTGACCGCAACGGCAACCGCCTACCGTATCTTGCGGAGGCCGTCTTCACGTTCGCCGGGTCCGAGGACATGGAGACCTTGCGATTTCAGTCCGGCGAGACGGACGTGATCAGCCGCGTCGGGGCCAAGAATTTCGCGCTGCTCGCCCGCGACCAGGCGCAGCGCGGCTACGCGATGCGCGCGCTTGGCCCAGGGCTCGAGTACAGCTTCCTGTTCTTCAATTTGAACGACGTGTCGCATTTGTCTTTGCCGCAGGTGAGCGCGCGCCAGCGTTTTCTCGGCCGCAGGGCCTTCCGCGAGGCGGTATCGCGCGCGATAGACCGCGACGCCATCGCGCGTCTGGTCTATCTGGGCTACGCCGCGCCGCTGGCGGGGCCCGTTCCGGCCGGAAATCGCGCGTGGGTTAATGGCAGCCTGCCCAAGCCGGCGCCTTCGGTGGCGGCCGCGAGAGGGTTGCTGGCCGCGGATGGATTCAGTTGGTCCCGCGACGGAGCCTTACTCGACCCTGCCGGCGCGAGAGTGGAGTTTTCCATTGTCACTTCGGCGGGGAACGCCGACCGCGTTCAGATGGCCACGCTGATCCAGAGCGACCTGAAGGAACTAGGCATCGACGCGCACGTGGTCGGTTTGGAATTTCGCAGCCTGCTCGACCGGGTGCTGCGGACCAAGGACTACGACGCGTGCCTGCTCTCGCTGGCCAGCGGCGATGCCGATCCGAATCCCGATATCAACGTCTGGCTTTCGAGCGGCGGCACGCACCTGTGGAACCCCGGGCAGCAAACGCCGGCCACTCCGTGGGAAGCCGAAATCGACGGCCTGATGCGCCGGCAGATGGTCGAGTTGCGCTACGCCGAGAGGAAGCGCCTCTTCGACCGGGTGCAGGCGATTGCGATGCGGGAACTGCCGGTGACCCCGCTGGTGAGCCCCGCAATCCTGGTGGGCGCGAGGCAGGGGCTGGGCAATTTCCGGCCGGCGGCCATGGGCGATCACGTTCTCTGGAACATTGAGGAACTGAACTGGCAGGCGCGGCCAGGCGGTGCGGGCCGATGAGCGCGCCCCACGCCGATTGGACTAACACGCAACTGGTAGAGGCTTGCACCGGCGGTGACGACCGCGCCTGGTTCATCCTGGTCGATCGATACAAGAATCTGGTGTACTCCATCCCGCTGAAGTTCGGCGCCCCGGCGCAGGACGTGGCGGATATCTTTCAAGCCGTCTGGCTCGATCTGTTCAATGAACTCCCCAATTTGCGCGAGCCCGAAGTTCTCCATGTTTGGCTGGCTCGCGTTACGCTGCGCAAGTGCTACCGCTGGCGGCGCGAGCAGCAAGCGTCCGCGACGGATGGCGACTGGGACGCCGAGCTCGAGCAATATGCGGATGGGGCCGAAATCGCTCCCGAGCAGATGGCCGGCCTCGAACGCGAACAAATGTTGCGCGAGGCGCTGGACGAATTGCCGCCGCGCTGCCGTAAGATGATCGAGCTTCTCTTCTTCGCGCAGCCTCCCATGCCTTATGCCGAAGTTGCCAAGAACCTGAACCTTGCGATCGGCTCGATCGGATTCATCCGCGGCCGCTGCCTCAAACGCCTGAAGCGCGCGCTCGAAGGGAAGGGCTTCTGATGCCGTCGCTTTTGGGCGACATTGACCAGGCGATAGAGGCTTTGACCCGGGAACCGAACGCGGCCCGCCGCCGGGAAATTCTGCTCTCGCGGCCGGAGTGGCTGAATGCGGAGACCGTCGTCCGGCTTTACGAAGCGACGGTTCGGTTGTCGCGCGTGGACATGACGCTTGCCGAGCGCGCCGCCCGGTCGGCCGTGTGGCTATCGAGGCGGGTGAAGGATGAAGCCGCTCAGGCGCTCGGCCTCCGCGCCCTCGGTCACGTTCACTATCTGAAGGGCCGGAACGAACCCGCGCTGCGGCATTACCAGGCGGCGCTGGCAATCAATGACCGGCTCGGGATGGAATTGGAGGTTGGCCGCACCCTCAGCGGCGGCTATCTGCAGACGCTGATCTACCTGGGCCAGTACGACGATGCATTTGCCGCCGCCGACCGTGCGCGGGACATTTTCTCGCGCTGCGGCGACCGGCTCCGGTTGGCGCGCCTCGACACCAATATCGGCAACGTCCTCAACCGCCTCGACCGGTTCGACGAGGCGCTGGCTCTGTACCGCCGCTCTCACGAAACGTTCCTCGAAATCGGCGACCCTCAGGACGTAGCCATCGCCCTGCGCAACATGGCTACGTGCCAGATCGGAATGCACGAGTTCGCCGACGGGATGGAAACGTATCGCCAGGCTCGCGCATGGTGCGTCGAGCGCGAGATGCCCCTGCTGGTGGCCGAGGCGGATTACAACGTCGCCTACTTGTACTATTTGCGCGGCGAGTATACCCGCGCCCTGGAACTCTACGCAGCCACCCGGGATCGGTGCCAGGCTCTCGGCGACGCCTATCACGCCGGGTTGTGCGATCTCGATCAGTCGGAAATGTACCTGGAACTGAACCTCAGTGAAGAAGGGGCGCATCTGGCCGCGCGCGCCCTCCAGGCATTCCGGCAGCTCAAGATGAATTATGAGTCCGGCAAGGCGCTTGCCGATCTGGCCATCGCCTCCAGCCACCACGGCGATTCGGAGCGAGCCATCCGGCTCTTTCGTAAGGCGCGCGACCTGTTCACGCGCGAGGGCAATCAGGCCTGGATCGCGATCGTCAATCTTTACGAGGCGCTGGTCGAGTTCCAGGGCGGCCAACTGATAGCGGCATGGTCGCTCTGCGGGACGGCGTTTGAGTTCTTCTCCGGCTCTCCATTCATCGGTAAGGCGGCGCTGTGCCGCTTGCTGGAGGCGCGGATACGGCTTGCGGCCGGCGATGAGGGCGCGGCCAGGACGGCTTGCCTCGACGCCGTCGTTCGCGCGGAAAACGCCGAATCGCCCGCGATCAGCTACCAGGCTCACTTCGTTCTGGGCCAAATCGAGGAGGCGCTCGGCGCGCGGGACGCGGCGTACGGCGCATACTTGATAGCGCACCAGAAGCTGGAGAGCCTGCGCAGCAGGTTGAACGCCGAGGAAATCAAGATCGCCTTCCTGAAGGACAAGACGGCGGTGTACGAAGCCCTTGTGCGCCTGTCCCTGGAGGGGGGCTTGCCGGGTTCCGGCCCTAAGGCGGCGTTTGCCTATATTGAGCAGGCCAAATCGCGCAGCCTCGCGGACCTGATCGCTTTTCGCGCTTACCAGATTCCCGCTCCCAGGGAAACCCATCGCCTGCTCGTCGAGCAGGTCGGAATCCTCCGCGAGCGGCTGAACTGGTATACGAGAAACATTCACTTGCTTCGGGACGACTCGCGTAGCCAGAAACATTCCCGCCTGGACAGGCTGCGGCGCTCGGCCACGGAATGCGAAAGCGACCTGCTGAACGCCTTTTCCACTCTCCGCGCCGAGGACCCCGAGTTCGCGAATCTGCAAGCCGCCGCCTCGATCGACTTAGAGCAGATCCGCGAAGCGTTACCCGCCGACGCCATGCTCGTACAGTTTTACCGCGTGGGTGACGTGTTTCACGGCTGCCTGCTTTCGAAGCGGACGCTCAAGATCGTGCCGTTGGGTTCGGCTTCGGAGTTGCGGCGCGTTCTCCAACTGCTTCGGTTCCAACTTTCGAAATTCCGCCTGGGCCCCGATCACGTCAAGACGTTCCAGCGGCAGTTGCTCGAAGCATCGAAAGCCCACCTGGCGGAATTCTACCGGCAGTTGATTGCACCGATAGCGCGCGACCTTACCGCGGAGCACCTGATCATCGCGCCGCACGAGTTCCTGCATTATTTGCCGTTCCAGGCGCTCTTCGATGGCGACGACTGCCTGGGAGAGCGTTTTTCGATCTCCTACACTCCCAGCGGCAGCGTGTATTACCTCTGCCAGACCAAGACGGTCGAGTACTCCAACCGCTCGTTGATCCTCGGCGTGCCCGACCCCTCGGCGCCGCGCATTCTGGACGAGGTTCGCGCAGTGGCGTCCGTTGTCCCCAATCCCGAACTGCTCATCGGGCCGGACGCGACTTACGAAGCGTTGCGCGACAAAGGCCCCGGCAGCAGGTACGTGCATATCGCCACGCATGGGTGGTTCCGGCAGGATAACCCCATGTTCTCGGCTATCAATTTGGGCTCCTCGCCGTTGAACCTTTTTGATTTGTATCAACTGCATCTCCCGGCCGAACTGGTGACGCTAAGCGGCTGCGGAACCGGGCTGAACGTAGTGGTGGGCGGGGATGAATTACTCGGCTTGAAGCGGGGCCTGCTCTATGCCGGGGCGCAGTCCCTCATGGTGACGCTCTGGGATGTGAACGACCAAAGCACGGCCGAGTTCATGAAGCTGTTCTATGGTCGCCTGAAAACGAACGGCGATAGGGCCAAAGCGGCTCAGTACGCCATGACGGAGATCCGGCGGGAGTACGAACACCCCTTCTACTGGGCTCCGTTTGTGCTGGTAGGAAAGTGCGCGTAGGCGGCCGCAGGGGACTAGTCCTCCGGCGGACTCTCCAGCAACGAGGCCGACTGCAACCCCGAAGCCACTTCGGGGATAATCCCTCTTTCGCGGTAGATCGGCCGAGTCACCTTGCGGATGGCGGGAAGCTGGCTGGCAAACCAGATCGCGGACGCGATACATAGAATTCCCCCCAAAGCCAGCGTATGCGGCGCCCCGATACGGGAGGCGATAGCGCCCGCTATGAGACTGCCGAACGGAGCCACGCCCTGGAAGGCCAGAGCGTGGTAAGCCATCACCCTGCCGCGCTTCTCTTCATGCACAATCGTCTGCAGAACGGTGTTGCTGCCCGCCAGCAGTTGCAGAAAACCGTAACCGGTAAACAGCAGAAAAGCCAGGGAGAGCCAAAGGCTGCGGGAGAGCGAAAAGACGACCAACCCGGCGCCGAACACTCCGGCGGCCACTGCGATCGACCTCCCCAAACCCACAACCGATTTGCGCAGCGTGAGCGCGATGGCGCTGCCGAACGCGCCCACGCCGGTCGCTGCCATGAGCCACCCCAGCGTATGCGGGCCTCCGTGCAGGATTTCGGACGCGAACACCGGCATCAGCACGGTGTACGGCATCCCGACCAGCGACACCAGCGAAACCAGAATCAGGATGGATCGAATCGGAACCGAGCCCCAGACATAGCGCCAGCCTTCGCCCAGTTCCTCCATTACGCTTTCCTTGCCGCGTTTGGGACGGCGAACCACCACAACCATCGCCAGCAGCGAGAAGATCACAAACAGGTAACTGATGCCATCAATCAGAAAACAAAGGCCCTCACCCACTCCCGCGATAATCAGCCCGGCGGCGGCCGGCCCGATCAGCCGGGCCCCGTTTACGATTGAGGAGTTCAGTGCGATGGCGTTGCTCAAATCACGCGGGTCGTCCACCATCTGGATGAGAAACGCCTGCCGCGCGGGCATGTCGAAAGAGTTCACGGCGCCTTGAAGCAGTTGCAAAACGATGACTTGCCATACCGTGATCACTCCGGTCAACGTCAATGCGGCGAGCGCAAACGATTGGAGCATCGAAATGATTTGGGTCACCAACAGCGTCCGGTGGCGGTCCCAGCGGTCCACCCAGACGCCCGCGATGGGCGTGAGGAAAAATGTTGGAATCTGCCCCGCGAAGCTCACCACGCCGAGGAGAAACGCCGAACCCGTGAGCCGGTACACCAGCCAGCTCGTGGCGATCCGCGTCATCCAGGTGCCGATCAGGGATATGCCCTGACCACCGAAGAAAAGGCGATAGTTGCGCGACCTGAGGGCGCGGAAGGCAAACTTCCAATCATTGCCGTGCGGCACTACAACGAGTTTCGCACAAGGCGCAATCCTCAAAGCCGGACGGATCAGGGGAGCATTGTCGTACGCACCCCCAGGGGGTGGAGGCGGCAGCACGGTGCTATACTCTTGGCGCGATGGCTTTCGTACAGAGAAGGACCTGCGCTGCTATGCTCACTTCCGGAATGTATACCCACCCTGAGGGGGTGTCCCGTGCTCGATTTAGTAGTGGTTCGCGCAATATTTATACTGGTTCTCGCGTTGTGGGCCGCTTTTTTGCGGCCTTTCAGTCTCCTGTCCTGGCAGGCCGGGGTTGGCGGCCTGGCCCTGGGATTTTGCATCATCTTCTTTGAAATTCGCCTTGAGAGAGTAAGCCTGAAGCGCCTGATAGGCGCGGCTTTCGGCTCCATTTTGGGAATCCTGGGCGCGTTTCTGATGAGCCTTGTCCTGGATAAGGCTGCGCCGCATGAAGGGTTTCTCCACGTAGCCATCCTGTTATGGATGACCTACGTCGGCCTGATCGTCGGCGCCAAGAAGGGCGACATGCTGAATCTTTCCGCCCTGGGCGGCATATTCGGCGGCGAGAAGTCTTCCAAGAAGAGCTTCAAGATTCTGGATACCAGCGTAATCATCGATGGCCGCATCGCCGATATCGCCGAAACCGGCTTTCTGGACGGCGTTCTGGTGATTCCCCAATTCGTCCTTCGCGAGCTGCAATTGGTGGCCGATTCCGCCGATTCGATGAAGCGGAACCGCGGCCGCCGCGGGCTCGATATTCTGGCGCGCGTGCAGAAGATGGCCCACCTGAACGTACAAATCGTGGAAGACGATTTTCCGCAGACCCGCGAAGTCGATATGAAGTTGATCGAGCTGGCCAAAGTGTACGATTGCAAGGTCATCACCAACGATTTCAACCTCAACAAAGTGGCGCAACTGCACGGGGTGACCGTGCTGAACATCAACGAGTTGGCCAACTCTCTGAAGCCAATCGTGCTGCCCGGCGAAACCATGCGCGTATTCATCCTGAAGGAAGGGAAGGAATACAACCAGGGAGTAGCCTATCTCGATGACGGCACCATGGTGGTAGTGGATAACGCGCGCAAGATGATCTCGAAGACCATCGAAATTGCCGTCACCAGCGTTCTGCAAACCACGGCCGGGAAGATGATCTTCGGCAAGTACGACGAGCGGGTTCACGCGGTGATGGCAGCCGAAAGGCATGACCGGCCCGTGCGCAAGAGCGATCCGCAGCCGTTGATGAACGGCGCGGCCGAGAAAACCACGATAGAATCATAGGTCTCACATGAAAGTCGCCGCGATATTGCCCGCGGCGGGCCTGGGGACCCGTATGGGCCGTGGCGCCGCCGAGAAGACGGGAACCAGCCGGAAGCAGTTCATGCTGCTCGAAGGTTCGCCCATTCTCTTGCACACGGTGCGCAAGTTTGCCGCAACCGGCCGGATCGGGGAAATTGTTGTAGCCGTGCGCCCCGACGATCTCGGCTGGGTTGCCGGCATGCTCGCCGAGGAGTTTCCCGGCGGCGGCGTGCGCGCGGTTGAGGGCGGCAACAGCCGCCAGCAATCTGTGGAGAATGCCCTTGCGTCGCTCGATCCCACGACTGAGCTCGTGGCCGTGCACGATGCCGTTCGTCCGTTCATCGAACTGAGCGCGATTCATAAGGTGCTCGACGAAGCCGCCGCCACCGGCGCGGCCATCGTGGGCGTGGCTCCCGTGGATACGGTAAAGCAGGTGGCCCGCGGCACGGGACGCGTGCGGATTACCAGTACGCTCCAGCGCGATCGCCTCGTGCTGGCGCAAACGCCTCAGGTGTTCCGCTACGATCTGCTCACGCGGGCTTTCGCGGTGGCGCGCGAGGATGGGTTCATCGGCACCGACGAATCGAGCCTGGTGGAGCGCCTGGAAGTCGAGGTCAGCGTGGTCCTCGGCAGCGATCGCAATATCAAGATCACCAAGCCGGGCGACATGGACCTTGCCCGCCTGTTCCTTCAGGCGGAGGCCGACGCGCTGAAGGAAGCGCAGCCTTGAGCGAGATCCGCACCGGCATCGGTTGGGACGCGCACCGTACCGCCCCGAACCGTCCTCTCATCCTGGGAGGCGTCGTCGTGCCCAGCGATTTCGGCTTGGACGGCCACTCCGATGCGGACGTGCTCACCCATGCGATTACCGATGCCATCCTCGGCGCCGCGGCCCTAGGTGATATCGGCATGCATTTTCCCGATACCGACCCCCGCTGGCGCGGCTGCGACAGCATCGTATTCCTCACGCACGCGAAAGAGCTGGCCGAACAGCAGGGCTACCGCATAGTGAACGTCGATTCCACCGTCATTCTGGAACGCCCCAAACTGAAAGACTTCAGGGACGCCATGCGGAGCCGCCTTGCCGATGCTTTAGGGTTGGAGCTGGACCGAGTCTCCGTCAAATTCAAAACCGCCGAAAAAGTAGGCCCCGTAGGCGAAGGCCGTTCCGCCGAATCCCAAGCCATAGTAACCCTGCTCCGAGTGAATCAGGACCCGCGCCCTTAGCAGCTCGCTGAAACGCTGGAACAGAACCGCCGTGCCCTTGTGTGTTCGTGTGGGGCAGCCCCCCGGCTGGCGCTGCCACTAACCCTAGCGCGCCCTCCCGGGTATTCTGAAGCCAACCGGATAAACCACGCCACCCCTCCCCTACGGTCACCGTTTGAATCCGAGCCGCGCACGCCAGTAAGCGGTAAGGCGAACCCTCCAAGGGCCCTTCGTCCTCCCCATACCCCTGCGATCCGCATTTTCCTCACTCACTAAGCGCGTCCGTTTGGGCTGCCGCGCCCGGCGTCTCAATCATGGAGATCGCGAGCCCGGTCAGTACCACCACCACGCAGCCGACCACGTTGTACCAGAGGAAGGCGATTCCAGTGAAGCGCCAGCAGGCGAAGATGGCGGCTTCTCCGCAGAGCACGCCCCAGAAGGCGCCTTTGGCGCCTACCCTGCGGAAGAAGAAAGCCAGCACGAACACGCCGAGCATGCCCCCATAGAAGAACGACCCCAGCAGGTTGACCGCCTCCACCAGCGATCCAAGCCGCTTCGCGTATTGCGCCGTACCTACCGCATACGCGCCCCAGAAGACCGTGACGATGCGCGAAACCGTGACGTAGTGATGCTCATCAGCCGAAGTGCGGAAATGCCGCTTGTAGATATCGACCACGCTCACCGAAGCGAGCGAACTCATCTCGGACGAAATCGACGACATCGTCGCCCCCAGAATCACCGCCAGCACCAGGCCCACCGCGCCCGCCGGCAGATAGCGCGTTACGAACGTCAGGAAGATGTAGTTCGCGTCGTTGACCTTGCCGGAGCCGCTCTTCTCCGCCAGCGCTGCGCCGTCGCTGCGCGCGGCGTCGAACTCCTTCTGCGCCACGCCATACTGCGTCACCGCGCGGGCCACCTGCTCGCCGTTGCCTCCATGCCGCGCCGCCACAATCGCGTCCGCCGCCGCCTTGCGCCGCTCAAAGGCGCCGTCGTATCGCTGCGTCACCGCTCGGTACTCGCTCTGCGGCGCGCTTGCGCTCAGGCGGTGCAGTTCCGTTTGCACGAAGAGGAGGGGGGGCTTCTGGTAGATATAGAAAACGAAGACCATCGAGCCGATAAACAGAATGAAGAACTGCATCGGCACCTTGGCTACGGCGTTGAAGAGCAGGCTCAAGCGGCTCTGCCCGATCGAACTTCCCGACAAATACCGCTGCGCCTGCGATTGGTCCGTCCCGAAATACGCCAAGGCCAGGAACATGCCGCCGAAGAGCCCGCTCCAAAGGTTATACCGGTCGTTCCAGTCGAACTTGGTCGTAACTGCGTTGAGCCGCCCCGCCGCTCCCGCCAGGCTTACCGCATCCGCAAACGAAACGTGCGCCGGAAGCAGCAGCACCGCGCAAGCCAGGGCCGCCGCCAGGCCAAGCATCATCACGATCATCTGCTGGATATGCGACCATCCAATGGCCTTCGCCCCGCCCAACGTCGTGAACGCCACGGCAATGCCGCCCATGATCAAGGTTGTTGCCCAATCCGGCCATCCCAGGATGACCGTGAGCACCACCGCCGGTGCGTAAAGGGTGATGCCCAGCGCCAGCCCGCGTTGGATCAGGAAAATGACGCTGACCAACGCCCTCGTGCGCGAGTCGAAGCGCCGCTCCAGGTACTCGTAAGCCGTATAGACATTTGCTTTGTGGAACAGCGGAACGGCCGTGAAGCACAGAATTACCATCGCCAGCGGCAGCCCGAAATAGAACTGCACGAATCGCATCCCATCGACGTAAGATTGGCCCGTCGTGGAGATGAACGTGACGGCGCTGGCCTGGGTGGCCATGATGGAAAGGCCCATCGCGTACCAGGGCATCGTCTTCCCGGCCAGCAGGTAGTGGTTCAGGTTCTTCGCTCCCCGGCTGCGCCACAACCCGTAGAGGATCACGTACGCCAGCGCGGCGCAGAGCACGAACCAGTCCGCGGGTCTCATCCCGCGCTCCCGCCGCTCAGGTCAAGGTGGGGATCTCCCGGCGCACACCCCCGCCGGCGCGGTGCGCGGAAGTCGCCCGGCGCCCGGTGGCGCAAGGCGGAAGGGAGCGAAGGCAGCATCAAGGCGCCAGAATAGCATGCGCCCACAGTCGCCGTTGGCCGGCCGCGGCGCCGCAACGCCTGACTCGGAAAGTTCATTAAGATATCGTAATCTTACGCGGTCTATGTCTCCCGCGCTGGCGCTTCGGGAGGGATACCAATTACATATTTCCTTATAACGTACACATTGCAAAGCCCCAACTTAACTAACATGGCTATGCTTCCTACTATCTCCCGATCCGGTGCGCGAGCGCCGAACTCTCGGTGGCGCACCACTCTCTTGTGGATCGCATCTATCGGGTTTTGATTACCGCAGCCAGAAATGCTGGGCCACTCACCGCACGGTCTGCTTTTGGCGGGTACCTTTGTGCAAATACAACATAAACAAACATCAGGGCGCCGGCCCGCACGTTAGTACTACAGCCACTGAAAAGCGTTTTACTTGTTACGAAAATCCGCATAAGTCATTTACGCCTGATTACTAATTTCCGCGTGTGGAATGTTCCCGAAGTAAATTGCGTCAGGCATGTAACCAGAAAAAATCGACCATCGCCATCCTAGAGTGCAACACTACTACGGGTCCCTCCGGCCGACTGAAGAGCAACGTCAGGAGCTGGCCAGCTGGGCGGAAGCGAGCGCCTCGTCTCCCGGTCAGTCGCTTCGCGCAAAGTTGATTCTGGCTCTGGCGGACGGGAAGAGCTACTCGCAGATTGAGGCCGAGTTGCACACGTCCCGCCCCACCATCGCGCGTTGGAAGGCGCGATTCCAGGACGCGGGCCTCTCCGGGTTGCAGCCGCGGCGAAGGGGCGGACGCCCGAAAACCTCTCCCGAAGTCCAGGAACTGATTTTGCTGCGGGCGCAACAGACCCCCGAGGACGGCAGCGCGCAGTGGTCCTGCCGCAAGATGGCCGCCGCGCTGGGAATCAGCAAATCTACGGTTCAGCGGGTTTGGAGTCAAGCCAAGCTGTGCGCGGGCCCCCCGTCACGGCAGGCTCACTCTGGGTGCGGTGAGGCGCTGCTGACGGTTTCCGCGGAGCGGGCCCTGATTATCGAGCCCTGCCAATAACGCTTAACTTCTTGGAATCAGGGCCTGCGGGATGCGCCGCCTGCGGCTCTCATGGTCAAAATCATGCGCCGACCGCCGGATTCGGAGCCGCGATATCCCTATTTCCCGGCCGCGGCCGCCTGGACCTTTGGGATGTATTCGTCGAGCCAGGCTTGTGCCTGAGCTTTCCCTCCGTAGACGCGAACCAGTCCAACGGACAGCATTTTGTCCTCAGCGTAGGCTACCCAGCGGGCGTTGTACATCTCCACCCTGTTTCCCGGGCATTTTGAACTAGCCATTCCAGCAGCTAGGGTTGACGTCTTCCGCCAGGTCAGCACGCCGCCTTTATAACTTGCCTTACCCGCCGGCTCATCCCTCGTGCCCATCGACTCAGTGGGCGGATCCTCGGGCGCCTGTGCCATCCTCCCGACCGCCTGTCCGGCCCCGGGCGATAAGGTCCAGCCGTAGGTGAATTCTATCTTCGGATCCAGGATGCACCCCGGCCAGTTGTCGTTCGGCTTCTGGGCTATGACAATGTCCGCCACCCCAGCCTGCTTCATCGCCTCCCGGGACGCCGAGCTTCCCGCGCTCTCAAACCCGGGCGGGGGAGGGGGAAGAGCCTTCTGCCCGTAGATTGCGAGCGGGGCCGCCAGGATCGCAGCCATCGCTACTGCCCTGCTAAGACGCATTCGGTTGCCTCCGTCAAAACACCAGTGCGCGTAATGTCCGATCAAGAGTCTAGGGTTCTAATACCTGTTTTGTCAATACAAATGGTCGCAGGGCGTCCATGGCTTTCGCGCGCTCCCGGAGTCGTCTCCGGGTTACACGCACCCGTTGACCGTCCGAGCGTTCCACTCTCCCGTATCGATTCCGGATCGGGAACGGGTGCGTTGCCTGTGTTGGTATACTGGTTCAAGACCAAGCGGAGAGGTGGCAGAGTGGTCGATCGCGCCCGCCTCGAAAGCGGGAGTACCTGTGAGGGTACCGGGAGTTCGAATCTCCCCCTCTCCGCCATCCATCCTGCCGTACCCCCTGTGCTATCGTCTTCTGTGAGTGACGTTGGTTGACGCAAGAGGCAATACCCATCCGAGCTTTCCCTTGATTCCGGGCCGAGGCGCCCTCGCGGGTTTTGCGCTCTGGGCCCTCGCCTGCGCCGGATGCGCCGCCGCGGCGGAGAAACAAAGCCTCAGCGTTGCCGCCGCGTCCGATTTGAAATTCGCGATGGATGAAGTCTCGCGCGATTTCGGCCGCGCGCATCCCGATTGGAACCTGAACGTTACCTACGGATCTTCTGGCAATTTCTATTCGCAAATCCGCAGCGGCGCCCCCTTTGACATATTTCTGTCCGCCGACGCGGACTACCCCAAACGTCTACTGGCGGATCGCGTCGGCCTGCCCGATTCGCTATTTATCTACGGCATCGGGTCGATCGTCGTGTGGACCTCTTCCGCGTCGAAGTTCGATCCCGCAACCGCGCTCCGCGAAGCTTCCCTCAAGCGGTTGGCCATCGCGAACCCCGGTCCCGCGCCTTACGGACGCGCCGCCGTGGCCGCGCTCCGTTCGCTGGGATTGTACGATGCCCTCGCATCCAAGCTCGTGATGGGCGAAAACGTAGCCCAGGCTTTCGCGTTCGTTCAAAGCGGCGCGGCGGATGCCGGGATCATAGCGCACTCCCTGGCGGTTTCTCCCGAGGCCCGCCGGACGGGCCGCTATTCGGAGTTGCCCGAGTCTCTCTATCCGCGCATGGAGCAGGCCGGCTTGATTTTGAAGGATTCCGCCGCCGCGCGGGCGCTCTGCGCCTTTCTCCAAAGCTCGCAGGGGCGGCAGATTCTGGCTCGGTACGGGTTTGCCCAACAGGCGGGGCGTTGATGGATTGGCAGGCGGTTTGGCTCAGCATTCGTCTTTCCGCGCTGACCACGCTAATTCTGCTCGCGCTCGGGACGCCGCTCGCTCACTGGATCGCGTTTTCCGAGCGGCGATGGAAGTTCCTGGTGGAATCCGTTGTCTCTCTGCCTCTGGTGCTGCCTCCGACGGTGTTAGGCTTTTACATCTTGCTGGCGATGAGCCCGCGCAGTCCCGCCGGCGCCCTTTACGCGCGAATCACCGGCGGAATGCTCCCTTTTTCCTTTCAGGGGTTATTGGCAGCCTCGGTGCTTTACAGCCTTCCGTTCACCGTGCAGCCGCTGGCCGCCGCGTTCGCCTCGGTGGATCGTAAACTGCTCGAAGCCTCGTGGTGCCTCGGCGTGTCGCGCTCCCGTACCTTCCGGCGCGTGATTGCGCCGCTTTCGCTGCACGGAATCACCACTGCTGCGATATTGACCTTCGCGCACACCATGGGCGAGTTCGGCGTGGTGCTCATGGTGGGCGGCAACATCGCGGGAGTGACGCGCACCGTTTCGATCTCCATCTATGACAGCGTGCAGGCCCTGGACTACGCCGCCGCCGGGTGGACCTCGCTGTTTCTGATCGCCATTTCATTCACCGTGCTGGCCGTGACGCATGCGTTCCGGCGGCGCTCCTGGTCCCCATGGCCAATGAGTTAAGCCTGCGCTGCCGCAAGCGGCGAAGTTCGGGTTTCGAATTGAATGCGGACCTGCGCATCCCCCTCGATCAGGCTTGGGTGACCGTCCTGTTTGGT
Source organism: uncultured Acidobacteriia bacterium (assembly GCA_903925975.1). Lineage (GTDB taxonomy): Bacteria > Acidobacteriota > Terriglobia > Bryobacterales > Bryobacteraceae > BOG-224. The sequence goes on from CAIYHG010000095.1 coordinate 20,553, forward strand.
CCCTCAGGCTCCGGAAAAACCACCCTGCTGCGGCTGATTGCGGGCTTGGAAAGTCCGGATGAAGGAGAGATCCGCTTCCGTGGAACGGCGTGGCACGATTCCGCGGCAGGCATCCATTTGCCGCCGCAGGCTCGCCGAGCCGGCTTCCTTTTTCAGGACTACGCGCTTTTCCCGCATCTGACCGTGGAGCGCAACGTTGCCTTCGGGGCGAACGCGGGCCAAGCCGGGCAGTTCCTCGATGCATTCGGGTTGACCGATCTGGCGCGCCGGTATCCCCGGGAACTCTCCGGGGGCCAGCAGCAGCGCGTTTCGCTGGCGCGGGCTTTGGCCGCGTCCCCGGCGCTATTGCTCTTGGACGAGCCGCTCTCAGCATTGGACCAGCCCGCCCGTTTGCGCGCGCGCCAGGACCTTCGGAAACTGCTCGCGGCATCCGCGGCGCCGAGCATCGTTGTCACCCATGACCGCGTGGAAGCCGTGGCTCTGGGCGATTGGATCGCGGTGCTTGCCGGCGGCTCGATCCGCCAGGCAGGGCCCGTGCGCGAAGTATTCCGCCGTCCCGCCGATGCCGTGGTCGCCGAGTCCGTGGGAGTGGAGAACGTCCTCCCGGCGGAAGTGGAGGAGCGGCGCGCGGACGGCTTGCTGGTGCTGCGCGTCGGTTCCGCGCGCCTGGAGTGCGTGGATGCTTCCGGCTTGATCGCCGGGGGATCGCGCGTGCTGGCGTGCGTGCGCGCCGAGGACGTCACGCTGTCCGCCGAAGGCGACCCTCTATCGAGCGCCCGGAACCGCATCGCCGGGCGGCTGATCTCGGTTGCCGTGGACGGCCCTCTCGCGCGCGTTGAAATGGATTGCGGCTTCCCTTTGGCCGCGGCCATCACGGCGCAATCCGCATCCGATTTGGGGCTGGCGCCCGGCAACCGGATCTACGCCATTATTAAGGCCACTTCAGTGCATCCGATCGCCGAATAATCGGCGATTGCGCGGCGTTACACTGCGAGTAGCGCGTTTGCGGGGCCGGTTCGGAGTAACCGCGTTCTGCGTCTTGGCGTCCTTCGGGTACAGAGGGTTATTTTGCTCAACGGAAAACGAATCGTCGTGGTGCTGCCCGCTTACAATGCGGCCAGGACGCTCGAAGCGACTGTGCGCGAGTTGCCCGAGATCGTCGATGAACGCATCCTGGTGGATGATTGCAGCCGCGACGAAACCGTCGTCATGGCCCGCAAATTGGGGCTCACGGTCGAAGTCCACGCTCAGAACCGGGGCTACGGCGGCAACCAGAAGACCTGCTATGCCCGCGCCCTCGATGCCGGCGCCGAAGTGATCGTCATGATCCACCCTGATTACCAGTATTCGCCGCAGTTGGTGGCGGCGATCGCCAGCATGGTGGCTTACGGCGCCTACGATATCGCCCTGGGATCGCGCCTCCTGCTAGGCGGCGCTTTGCGCGGCGGAATGCCGCTCTACAAATACCTTTCGAATCGCTTTCTCACCATTACCCAAAACGTCATGATGGGGGCGCATCTCTCGGAATACCACACGGGATATCGCGCCTTCAGCCGGGAACTGCTCGAACGCTTGCCCCTCGACCGCAATTCGGACGATTTCGTATTCGATAACCAGATTCTCGCCCAAGCCCACATGTGTGGCGCCCGTATCGGCGAGATATCCTGCCCCACGCGCTATTTCGCCGAGGCGTCTTCCATCAACCTCCGGCGCAGTGTGACCTATGGCCTGGGCGTGCTGAGGACGTCGGCGGAGTATCTTCTGGCGAAGTGCGGTTTATATAGAGCGCCCATCTTCCAGTTCGCGGCGCAAGAGACGCCGCGGCGTCAGCCATCCCTCTAAGGCTCAGCTCAGTGCCGACTCCACCACGCGCTTCAGTTCTTCAAACGTGAACGGTTTCTGCAGGACTTTCGATCCCGGTTCCATCTTCCGATCGCTGAATCCGGTCATGTAGACGATCCGAAGGCCGGGTTGGCTCAGCCTCATCTCGCTTGCGAGTGCAACGCCGTTCATATCGGGCATGCAGATATCGGTGAGCAGCAGGTGTGGGTGGGACTCGGAGCAGACGTCAAGCGCTTCCCGGCAGCAACTCGCCTCCCTAACCCGGTAGCCGGCGGCGGATAGCGCCACGGCGGCGAACCTGCGGACATCCTCGTCGTCATCCACCACAAGGATCACCGCTGGCTCCGCATTCGCTTGTTCCCGCATAAGCTTTTATATGCCAGGGATCTCAGCAGGCAGGTCCGGCAATGCGATGTTAGCACTTTTGTACTAAAACGTACATGGGGCTGGCGTGAAAGACCGCCACCGGCTTCCAGGGCGGTTTCGGGGGCAACATGGCAGGAGGCGCGCTTCGGTGGCGCGCCTCCTGAAGAGGGGCTTACTTTGCCGTGAATGAGACCGAGGCGATGTGGTTTTCCCATTCCAACTGGAGTTTGCCGTTGGCGCCGCCTTCGGAAGTCAGAGTGTACTTCAAGTTCTCAATCGAGGCCGGGGGCTTGCTCATGTTCAGCTTGACGCGGCCCAAGTCCTGGGCCGGAGTGTAGGTCAGGCCCCATTGTCCGGTTTGTTTGTTGACTACCAGAACCCAACTGCTCGGGTCCTTAACGTCGACGAACAGAGTGTAGTCGCCCTTCGGCACGCTCAGCCCGGCGAATTGCAGGTCGGCGTCCGTATGGAACGCGGTGGCCGAGTTCGCTCCGGCGCGCCAGACCGGGTACGTGGCGTCCTTCGACAGCAGGCCGCCCGGTTCGAAGATCTTGCCCTCTCGCCCTCTCACTCGCGGAGAGGAGTACTTGATGGTAATCGTCTTGCCGGCTATCGTCGCCGTTGCGGTTTCCGCCGGGCTTGCCGGCGCTCCGCCTTTCTTCTGGTCCATCTGGCCCATTTGGGCGGATGCCAGCCCCGCCAACATAAAGCCCGCTACGGCGCACGTGAGAAGCGATTTCACTGAAATTCCTCCATGGAACGAGAATCGGTGTCCTGGGCGAATTGTATCAAAGCGGGGCGGCTCCGGCGGTGCTGCCAACCATGCTGAACACGCCTCTATAGGCGAAATTGTCGACGTTCCTCATGCCGGCGCGGAGCGATCTCGATCCGCCCAACGAGAACCCGGCGACGGAGTGGCTTTCGCGGCCGGTCAGTATGCGGTAGTTGGATTCGACGTAGGGAAGCACTCCCGTCAGCGCGTCGCCGATGCCGGTCTACTGCCTGGTCGCGTTGATCATCTCAGTCAGACTCTTGATGATCGCGTCCTCGGCGCACCCTCGGACAAAGGCGGCGCCCATCCTGTCGTAATTGGCTTCATCGGGGATATAGCCGGCGCGGTCGTTGGCCAGAGTAATCATCATCGTATCTTTGAGGGAAGATTCCTTCCTCAGGCGCGCATAGATATTCAGGGAAACCTCGCCCGAGACGCTGGTGATAGCCACGTCATTGACCCGTATCAGCCCCATGTGAAGGTCCAGCGTGGCGCCGGGTTGCAGTTGCGGGGTCTGCTGCTGGGGTTGCTGTTGCCACTGTTGCCCCTGGGGTTGAGCGGCGCCGGGCCCTCCCGCCCCTGGGCCTCCCGCGGCGCCTCTGCCGGCCCCGCCTCCGGCGGCAATGTTCATGGCGCAGGGGACAATTCGTTCGGCGGCCTGAATACGCGCGGCCGAAGTCATCTGCGTCATCCGGAGCGCCACTTGCAGCACTTCCATTCCGAGCATCTTCCCTTGAACCTGTATCATTTCATCGGAGGATGTGCTGGCCCACGTCGGGTCGCCCTCTTTGCTGAACTTGGCGTACTGGTCGGCCGCGGCGCCCATGGTCCACAGCGCCACCACTTTGTCCTGATAGTGGGACTCTACATAGCGTTCGGCCGTGCCGGCAAGGTCGCCGATGATCATGTTGTCGTTATCGCGCGCGCCCGCCGCCACATTCGAATGCACCGCGTAGTTCATCAGTATCGCGATGGGATCGCCCGATAGGTTTTCGAACTTGAGAACCCAGACCACCTTGTACGCGGGGCCATCCGGATTGTAGGCGGTGCGCCAGCGTCCGTTCGCGTAAGCGTAGCGGTAGGAATTGATGTCCACCTCGCCGGTTCCGACTCCTACGCGCGCCGGCTGCATCGACGCCTTGGCCTTGCGAAGCGCTTCCACAATCGTGTCATCCGCCTGCTGCGTGTAGGCCGGAGTCGATTGGGGCCGCCCCTGCATGGATGACGTATTCGGCGTAGGAGGGCCGCCCCTGGGGGCGCTGTGGTCGTGGCTCGGCGCGATCATGATGTGGTCGGCCGGAATCCCGAGTTCCTTCGCGATTCGCTGGCGCAAAGGCATAGTGTCGCCGAACTCGACGAAGTCGATCGCCACGATTGCCGCGGAAGTGGAGCCGTCGTCCATAACCAAAGCGCGGGCGTAGATGGGCTCGCGCACTCCTGCAAACTGCTTATTGGTAACGCTGATGATCCCCCTAATGTCTTTCGGCGTGACGTCCACCTTGGCCACCCCGACGCGCAAGTTCTGCGCCTCGGCGCCGCGGACCAATTGCGGAAGCGCCAGGGTTGCGCACGCGGCCAGAATGGAATACGCCCGATACCGGTTGAACGAGATCATGAACTCTCTTCTTTCCCTTACCGCGCGTCAAGAGCGCGGCATCGCTGTCTTATATGGATCAAAGAGAAGGTGTTGAGCCCGAAACGAAAGTTACGGCTTCTAGATGAAATAGCGGGTGAATCTACCAGAAGTGCGTGGCTACGGCGCTCGGAGGCCCGGAGTTTCCATTGACGAGTTTGGTTTCGATGACGATCTCGATGTTCTTGTTCTCCCATCCCTGGGGGACCTTGCTGGCAACCGTCTCCATATACGCGGGGTTCGCCAGAAACTCGGCGGCGGCCTCCGTCCCAAGAGGTGAAAGTCCTCCCACGGTCACCACCATTCGGCCCGTGGAAGCGTCCAGCGTTCGCGCTATCAGACCGTAGTCCGCGGTCACTTCGGCGTAGGGAAGGGAAAAGCGCACGGACCACTGCTGCCGGGAAGGATTCTCCCGATCCTCGATCCAATTGAGGTCCGTCGCAGTCTTGAGTCGATATCGCATGGCATCCGTCACACGCATCGTCCACTGATTGCCGAAGGCGCCGATCAGAACTGCCGGGCCGTCCCTTAAGTCGGTCAGACTGGTCGAGTCGGCGGTTCGGATACGGTGCGTGACTCCCTTGGATTGTAGAAACGCCGCGATCCCGGAGGTCGCCACCGCGTTCATCAGCCCGATCTCTTCCTGCCCCACCATGGTGGTTTGGAACGTCTGGGTAGCCTCAGGGGCGCCGGCGGAAGACGAACTCGGCCCCTTGCGTGAACTGACGCATAGCAGGACCGACTTGGAACCTTTCAGAACCGGCTCCCAAAACCGTTCCACCGCGGTCATCGGGGGATGAGATTGCCGCCACGCGGCCGCCACCAGAATCGCGGCAATCAAGACTCCGGCTGCGACATAAAGGCGACCTGTACGGCGCGGGCGCGCCATCGCCTGCGCCGCCCCGCCCGCCGGGAACGAGAAATCCGGTACGTACGACCCAGGCGGCAAATCGATCCGAATCTCGGATTCGCGCCCCGGCTGCAAATAGTAGAGCGTTAGCCGTCTTCGGATCTCGCCCGCCACCACTCGAACGGTCGGCTCGGAATTGGTGTCGTAGGATGGCGCTCGCCCGAAGACGTCGATCCCGATGGTCCGCTCTTTCAAGTCCGTCGCCCCGGACAAAGCGCGATCCACAAGATATCTCAGCACGGCCGGGTAGCGCTTGCTATGCGCGAAAAGCGGACTCTGGAGAACCCGCTCCGTCTGCTCAAGCATCGCGGCACGGCCCGCGCCGGTGAGTGCGGCCTTTCCGCTCAGCGTCGAACCGCTCTGACTGAGAGGCATATGTGCGCGTCGCGATTATAGGCCGTAACGGAAGATTTGACAATAGCTGAATACCGCCGGCGTACATACGGTTCATAACTGGTCTTATAACTGATTGATAACTTAGAAGATAATGCGCTTCGCGGCGCTTATAACCGTTTAACACTTGCCGGGCTGCTGGATAGACCTTAGACTCGGCCCGACCCCTTTAGGGTGGCCGGGTCTTGTTCCGCTAGCGGCCAGTAAAGCCTATAGGTCAGCTGCCAGTCTTTGGGGAGCGGTAGGAGACGAGCTGTATGCGAGAGCGGAAGCCGGTCCAACGGGAGACCGGAATACCAACAGAACGGATTCTGACCGGCATTGCTCGAGACATTTCGGGGGATCAATCGAAAAGGAGTTGTCCAAGTGCGCATACGAAACTGGTGGGTCTTGTGGGGAGTTCTGGTTGCCTGTGCGATCTTAGGCTTCGCCCAGAACTATGGAACCATCGGCGGCACGGTTAAGGATCAATCCGGAGCCGTCGTACCGGGAGCCGCGGTCGTCGTGACGAATACGGCGACAGGCTCTGTCAATCGGATCACCAGCTTGGCCGATGGCAAGTACCTGGTGAACGCGTTGCAGCCCGGCAACTATCAAATCTCGGCCGAGGCGGCGGGATTCAAGAAATACCTCACGTCCGGCTTCGACGTCCACATTGCCGACAACCTAATGATCGATATTCCCCTGGAAGTAGGCGGTGGAGCCGAATCCGTTACGGTGACGGCGGAAGCCCCGATGCTGCGCGTGGCGGACGTGCAAACCGGTGAAGTCATTGACAATAACTTCATCAAGAACATGCCGCAGTTGAACCGCGACCCGTTCGCCTTGGTGTCGCTTTCGGGAAACGTGCAGGGTTCGGGCACAAACATTACGCTCAACGGCGGGCGAACCAGCGCCGTTGACTACTTTATCGACGGCGGCGTGGTGAACACGGGCCGAGGCAACCGGCGTTCGAATGTAACTCCATCGATGGACGCGGTGGCCGAGTTCAAGGTGGTCACTTCGGGCATTTCGGCCGAGTTCGGCCGCATCTCGGGCGGCTACGTCACGATGGTGACGAAATCCGGCTCCAACGAGTTCCACGGCAGCATGTATGAATACATGTTCAACGACATGTTCAACGCGAACTCGTGGCAGCAGAACGCCATCGGCGCGAAGAAGGCTGCGTTCCGTCAGAACGATTTCGGCTTCACGCTCGGCGGACGAGTCTATCTTCCGAAGATCTACAACGGCAAGAACAAGACGTTCTTCTTCGCGGATAACGAGCACCTCATAAGGAACAACGCGGGCTCGATCACTCTAACCAGCGTGCCCACCGCGATAGAGCGGAACGGCGATTTCAGCAAGACGCTTTACCAGAGCAAGTACTACCCGGGTTATGAGCCGGACGGGGCGCAGGTCTTCAATACATCGAAGGGCCTGTGGCAGCGCGTCGATCTCATCGGCGGCAACGGCTATACGGTAGCTCCGGCCAGGATTCACGCGATATCGAAGGCGATCCTGAACTACGTCCCCATGCCAAACCGCGCGCCGAACGCGAACAGCAGCGGCCAGAACAACTTTGGGTTTCCGGTCTCCAGCAATCAGCACAACTTCCGGTTCGGCATCCGCATGGACCAAACCCTGACGGAGACGCAACGCCTGAATCTGCGGTACACGGCGTATTCGTCGGATCAGGCGAGAACGCCGACCCAGGACAACCTCATGTTCACCAGCAGCGTCACCAACAGTGACGGCGGCAGCAACGCGAACCTGAGCTACACCTGGAGCATTACCCCGACGACGATCCTGGACGTGAAGGGCTCGATGACCCACACGCCGTCTACAAGCGGCAATACGCACGATCCCAGCTTCAACAACTCGTTCTTCCCCAAGATCTTCCAGGCCTACATCGGAACGAACGACACTCCGGAGATGAACGAAGCATTGATGGGTGGCAACTCGTTCGGCAATGCCGGATCCGTGTCGGTCACGAACTCGACCACGTACTCCTTCTCAGGCTCGGTCACCAAGGTCCGCACGTCGCACACGCTCAAGGTCGGCGGCGAGGAGCGGCGTTACTACGACAACTTCCAAGATGTAGGCGCCAGCAACGTGATGAATTTCAATGGCAACCAGGTCGCGCAGTTCCAGGGCGACTGGGGCAACGGCGCCACGGAAGGCCGCACGAACGGGATCATGGGCTTTTTGCTGGGTATCAACGACCGGCTGAACATTGCCAAGCCAAAGACCCGAGCGATGAGCACTCCCTACTTCGCGTTATTCGTCCAGGACGACTGGAAAGTCAATTCGAAGTTGACCGTGAACCTCGGGCTGCGATACGACAGGGAGCAACCCGCAACCGAGCGGCATGACAAACTCTATTTCTGGGATCCGAACTACCCGTCGTTGTTCAAGATCAACCCGGGGTACGATTTCCCGACCGAGTTGAGGAAAGTGGGTCTCGATCCGGCAACTGTTCCCGTCCCGGTCTGGTGGGCAAAGAAGGGGTTCGATCCCGGCGCGATGCTGGTTACCAGTTCCCCGGCATTCAAGGGACGGTCGCCACAGCTCGTGAACAAGACCGCGTTCTCGCCGCGCATCGGCTTCGCGTACCAGGCGACGCCGAAGACGGTCATCCGCGCCTACGGCGGCAAGATGTTCCTGCCGACCACGGGCAACCCGAACAGCTACGCGACCAGCAACAGCAACGTGGCGCTATCGGACCAGGCGTTTGCCGGATGGCACACGTCAACGGATGGCGGACGGCACTACATCTCGACATGGGACAATCCGTTCGCGCTGCCCTCCTTCTTCACCAGCTACTCGCGCGACATCATGGACATTAACCTCGCGAGCTCTCTGGACCCCGGCCCGAACGCTGTGAGCCAGAAGAGCCAAATGCCGCACGAATATACCTACTCGATCGATGTGCAGCGGCAGTTGCCGATGAACATCGTGGTGCAAGCGGGATACTCGGCGAACCGTGGTTATGGCCTACTCGCCACAAACACGCAGAGCCGGTATCCGGCGGATCTGTTGAAGCCGCAGTATGCGGCTATGATGCAGACCTTCATGCTCTCGCCGAATGCGGGGCAGACGATGGAAACGACGATTACGGGTACGACGCAGCCGCTTGGTTTACTGCAATACGCATACCCGTACTATGGCCGCCTCCAGCTATCCGGCCTGAACCTGGGCCGCTCCCGTTATGACTCGGCGAATTTCCGCATCGAGCACCGCTTCTCGCAAGGTTTCTCGGCTTTGATGAACTACACCCGCGGCCACCTGGTGGATGACGTAGGCGGCGCCGACGGATCGAACGGGAAGTCAGCGCAGTCGGTGGACGAGTTCCACTCGACTTGGAGCGTGAGCACGGCGGATCGCAAGCACTCCGTGAACATCGCCTACACGTACGAGTTCCCGTTCGGGCGGGGCAAGAAGCTGATGGGCAAGCCGAACACCTGGGCGCTGAAGCTCCTGGACGGAGTGGTTGGCGGTTGGCAACTCGCCGGCAACTTCTCCTACCGCAGCGGCAACGCGCTCTATCTGGCTGGAAACGCCAACGGCAACATCAACAACGGCGTGATCAAAGTAAACCAGACTTGGGGCAACTACGCCAGCAGCGACCATAACCTGCTCTTCCCGGGATTCCAGAACTTTGAACAGGTTTTGGTGGGCCCTTTGCAGGCGTATGACAATCCCACGTTTGGCGATTGCTCAAAACTGAGCACAACCATGCGCTATCTGAATCCCTGCAAGGTCCTCTCGGCGCAGGCATTCGTTCGCGGCAACATGGATCCGGCGCTCGACCAATACCGGAATCCCGGCAACTACACCATGGACATGTCCTTGATGAAGAACTTCCGGCTTAAGGAAGGAGTTACCTTCCAGTTCCGCGCGGAAGGGCAGAACGCCTGGAATATCCGCGGCCTTGGCAGCGTCAGTGCTTCGTGCGGCAGCCCTGGCTACGGCTTGATTACCTCGGCGGGCAACTCGCCGCGGCAGATCCAACTTTCGGCTCGTATTAACTTCTGACCTCACCCGCAACCCGGGCGCGCCGAGCGGTACGGCGGCGCGCCCGGCGCGTTTTCTGCAACGGCGTGCCAGGACCCTAGCCAAGCGCGCCTCAGGCAGCGGCCAAGGGAAGATCGCCTCTCTCCCAAACTTCGCACCGGGTATGACGGCCAGTCGCCGGTGCCGCGTTTCATCACAACCCGCGCACAATACGGTTCTGGCCACGCACTGAGCATCGCTATTCTCGCGTGTATTTAAGGCGTGTTAGGCTCAGTGGTCGTGCAGAACCGAAGCGTCGTAAAGCGGGTCGCCCTCATTACCGACAGGCGAAATTCCCAACTGGGGGACGTTCTGCGCGGTGACCTGAGGGATGTGTTGGGCGGCAGGGTGGAGATTGTCAGCTACTTCTTCGAGACCCTGAAGCCCAATGAATCCATTGAGGCCGACGTGGTTCTGGTGACCACGCAAAGCAAGGCGCTCGAGATCCAGAACCATGTGACTGAGGCGCGGCGCATCCTGGTAACGCAGCGGACCATCCGGGAGAGCGACGCCTATCGCATCTCCGCCATCCCTTCCGGCGCCGAGGTGCTGGTGGTCAACAATCTGCCCGAAACCACCATGGAAATGGTGGCCCTGCTGCAGCAGATCGAGTGCGACCACCTGCATTTCGTCCCGTACGAAGAGGGCATGGACTGCTCGAATATCCACATCGCCATCACGCCCGGCGAGGGGAAACTGGTGCCGCCATCGATCACTACCATCATCGATATCGGGCACCGGTGCATCGATATCTCCACCTTCATCGAGATCATCAACCGGCTGCGCATCGTGGACCACTCCATCGACCAGCGGCTGCTGCGCTACTCCCAGCACAACGTGAATCTCGATACCGGCGTCAATCGCCAGTACAAGGAACTTTTCAAGCGCAACATCGAACTCGATGCCGTGATCAACCTGGCTCACGAAGGCATCCTGGTGCTCGATAACAAAGGGAAGATCGCCCTGCACAACCGCGCGCTGACTGAGATGCTGAATCTGGGGGACAACATCGTCGGCCGCGGCATCGAGATCTTCGAGCCCGAGATCCGGGAGATTCTGACCCAGGATCAGAGCCACGAATGGCTGGTCGAGTTCAAGGAGCGTTCGATCGTCGTCAACCGGCAGGATGTGGAATATTCCGGCGAGCGCAGCGGCAGCTATTTCAATTTTCAGGAAACAACCTACATCCGCCAACTCGAACAGAACCTGAGCCGGAAGCTTAGGGAGCGCGGCCTGACCACCCGGTATTCGTTTTCGGATATGCTCTACCAGTCTTCCGAAATGGCGGACTGCGTGGAACTGGCGCTGCGGATCGCCGGGTCTGATTTCACGGTGCTCATCATGGGCGAAAGCGGCACCGGAAAGGAACTGCTGGCCCAGTCTATTCACAATGCCTCAGCCCGTTCCAAGCAACCCTTCGTGGCGGTGAACTGCGCCGCCGTTCCGGAGAACCTTCTGGAAAGCGAACTGTTCGGTTATGAAGCCGGCTCGTTTACGGGCGCGCTGCGCGCCGGCAAGCCTGGCCTGATCGAACAGGCCAACAACGGCACGGTCTTCCTGGACGAGATCGGCGACATGCCCGCCATGCTCCAAAGCAAACTCCTGCGCGTGCTCCAGGAGCGGCAGATCATGCGCGTGGGCTCGTCGAAACTGACCAGCGTGAATATCCGCGTGATTGCGGCCACCAACCGCAACCTGCAGAAACGCATCCTGGCGGGGGAGTTCCGCGAGGATCTTTACTACCGCCTCAATGCGCTCTCGCTGGTGGTTCCTCCGCTGCGCGAACGCACCGACGATATCTTTCTCCTGCTCGATCATTTTCTGGCCGAACAGAACCAGTCTCACCTGAAATTCACTCCGGAGGCCCGCGCCTTGCTCCAGCGGTATAGCTGGCCGGGCAACGTCCGGGAACTGGCCAACGTGGCCAACCATATCACCTTGATGGCGGCCGATCCGGTCACGATCCAGGCCCTTCCCTCCTACCTTGTGGGCCGGGCCGAGACCTTTGAGAAGGAAGCCGCGGTTCTCCGTTCCCGGTGCGGCCTGGCGCGCGCCCGTGAGGTGTTGAACGTTCTCTACGACTATTGCCGCCAGGGCCGCAAGGCAGGCCGCAACAGTCTGAAGGACGCGCTGAGCGACCTTGAGCAGCCTCCCACCGAAGCCGAGGTGCGGGGCGTGCTGCATGTGCTGGGTGAGTTAGGACTGGCGCGTTCGAGCCGCGGCCGCCAAGGCACGGAATTGACCCCGCAGGGGACCCAGTTCATTAAATGGTTAAGAAATAGGTCAAACACCCAGCCTATTTAACCTATTCCTCAGGCGCGCCAGCGCGTGACGGCTCATTCGAACGCCCAAGATCGGCTCAACTAGGGCCCTTTCTAGCTACAAATCGGGCCTTTTTGGTGTTTCGGACCTTTTGCTCTGATTTGGCCAGCCGATTGCATCTACCATTGCCTCTCCATGATGTTGGCGGCAGGCCGCATAACCAGATCTTATAGAGGTAGCTGCATCGGGGGAAGCACTCAAAGGAAACCCATGAACTACGGACTGGAGTTTGAGCTTCTGTATCCCAAAGAGGATGCGGGCGGCGCCGCCGAAGTCCGGCGTCTGCTCCGCGCCAGCAATCTGGATGTGGAGCCGGATATTCAGTTCTTCGTGGTGGCCCGCAAGGAGCGCAGAATCGTGGCCTGCGCCGGCTTGGCTGGCGACGTGGTCAAGTGCGTGGCCATTGCGGCCGAGTGCCGCGGCACGTCGCTCTCCCTGAAGCTCATGAACGAGGTGCAGCAGGTGGCCTCGATCGAGCGCGGCCACAATCACCTCTTTCTATACACGAAGCCGGAGAACGCCGTCCTCTTCGAGGGCTGTGGCTTTCACCAGGTAGTCAGCGTTTTGGGCAGCGCCTGCCTGATGGAGAACACCCCGGTAGGCATTAGAGATTATTGCGACATGCTGGCGGCCTTTCGCCAGCCGGGGGAACGGATAGGCGGCATTGTGGTCAACGCCAATCCCTTCACCCTGGGTCATCGCCACCTGGTGCAACAGGCGCTTGGGGCGTGCGACTGGCTGCACGTTTTCGTAGTCTCTGAGGACGCCTCGGCCATCAGTTATGCCGATCGCCTGGACCTGGTGCGCGCGGGCTTGGCGGGGTTAGACCGCGTGACGGTGCATGCCGGTTCGCGTTATCTGGTTTCGAAAGCCACTTTTCCTTCCTACTTCCTGAAGGACGCCAAGGTGGTCGAGGCTTGCAGCACGGCGCTCGACCTGCTGATCTTCCGCAGGTACATCTCTCCCGCCCTGGGCATCACGCACCGTTTCGTGGGCAACGAACCCTTCTGCGCGGTCACGCGCAAGTACAACCGGGACATGCACGAATGGTTGGAGCACGCTTCCGAGGAAGGGCCCGCGCTTCGAGTTGTGGAGATTCCCCGTCTCGAGGTCGGCGGCATCCCCGTCTCGGCCAGCCGCGTGAGGCAACTCCTCGGCGAAGGCGATTTTGAGATGATGGCTCATCTGGTCCCGGCCACCACGCTCGCGCTGATGCGCGCCAAGTACGCCGGCCGCGCCCGCGCGCGAACATTCCGCCGCGAGACCAGAATCATTGAGGTGAAGTGAATGGAGATTACGAAAGAGGCCATTTGCGGCACGTTGGAGTCCAACGATCTGCTGGTGAAGGTTGCGCCCCGGAATGAGTTGGAAGTGGTCATCTCAAGCGAGGTGATGCGCCAGTTCGGCGTCCGCATCCGGGAAGTCGTGGAAGAAACCTTGCTGCAGATGGGCGTAACGCGGGGGCAGGTGGTGATTGAGGACAAGGGCGCTCTGGACTGCGCCATTAGAGCCCGCGTTCAAGCCGCGGTGCTGCGGGGATGCGAATGTGACGAGCTGAACTGGGGGGTCCTGTAATGGGCAGGCTTCGCCGCAGCATGTTGTTCATTCCGGGCTCGAACGCCGCCATGCTCTCGACGGCGTTTGTCTACCGGCCCGACTCCATCCTCTTCGATCTGGAGGATGCCGTAGCGCTCAGGGAGAAGGATTCCGCGCGCCTGCTGGTCTACCACGCGCTCCGCCTCCCGGCTTACCAATCGATCGAGAAGGTGGTTCGCATCAATCCCCTGGACACGCCCTTCGGCAACAAGGATCTGGAAGCCGCCGTGCGCGGAGGCGCGGATATCATCCGCCTGCCCAAGACCGATTGCGCCGCCGACGTGCAGCGGCTTGAAGTGGAAGTGGAGCGCATCGAGCAGGCGTGCGGCCGCGAAGCCGGCTCCACGCGCCTGATGGCGGCCATTGAGAGCGCTTCGGGCGTAGTCAACGCCCTGGCCATCGCCACCTCGAGTCCGCGCATGGATTCGATCGCTCTGGCCGGCTTTGACTACGTGGTGGATATGCAGACCCAGCGTGGCGACGGCATCGAGCTTTTCTACGCGCGTTGCTCCGTGCTCCACGCCGCCCGCTTCGCCAAGATCGACGCCTTCGACGTGGTCTTCCCCGACGTAAACGACGACGAGGGTTTTCTGAAGGAAGTAGCGCTTATCAAGCGGCTCGGCTTTAACGGCAAGAGCCTCATCAATCCGCGGCAAATCGAGCTGCTCCACAACGCGTTCGCGCCCACCGAGGAAGAAGTGCGCCGGGCGGAGCGGATCGTAGAGGCCGCGGAAAAGGCGGAGCGCGAGGGCTTGGGAGTTGTCTCTCTCAACGGGAGGATGGTGGATGCGCCGGTGGTTCTCAACGCCCAGCGGATATTGGAACTGGCCAAGCCCGCCTATGCCCGCTCCTAGTTTTGGTTTCGGACGCTCGCATTGTGAATTGGCGTAACTGGTCACTCGTTAGAAAGGTTTTGTCATGAACGACAATCAGCGCACCGTGGCTTTGGAAGACCCCTGTTTGGAGGGCATCGAGCGGTTCCGGGATTACGCCACCCACACGCCCTACCTCAAGGGTCCGGAAAAGCTGACGCGCAAGCTGGTCGGTTCCCTCGAAGAAGCCGTGCGCCGCTCGGGATTGCGGGATGGCCAGACCATTTCCTTCCACCACGCTTTCCGCGAGGGCGATAAGACCATCAATTTCGTTGTGGATGCGCTGGCGCGCATGGGTTTCAAGAACCTCACCCTTGCCTCCAGTTCTCTAGCTGCCTGCCACGCTCCGTTGATCGACCACATCAAAGCGGGCGTCATCTCCAGAATCTACACCTCCGGCATGCGCGGCCAACTGGCGAAGGCCATCTCGAATGGGCTCATGGAACACCCCATCAATGTCCATTCCCATGGCGGCCGGGTCCACTTGATCGACTCCGGGGAACTGACGCTGGACGTCGCGTTCCTCGGCGTGCCCGCCTGCGATGCCTTCGGCAACGCCAACGGACAGCGCGGCAAGGCGCGATGCGGTTCGCTCGGCTATGCCATGGTGGACGCCCAGTTTGCGCGCACGGTCATTCTTCTGACTGAAGAAATCGTGCCCTTCCCGAATAATCCAGCCAGCATCTCGCAGGACCAGGTGGATTGGATCGTCCAGGTGGAGGAGGTCGGCGACCCCTCGAAGATCAGCGTGGGCGCCGCGCGCGTCACCAAGAATCCGCGCGAGCTGCTGATTGCGCGCCTGGCTGCGCAGGTCATCGAGCACTCCGGCTATTTCAAGCAGGGTTTTTCGATTCAGACGGGTTCCGGCGGCAGTTCCACGGCCACCACGCGGTTTCTCGAAAAGCGCATGCGCCAGAAGGAAATCAAGGCCGCATTCGCTCTGGGCGGGATCACGGGCGATATCGTGGACCTCTTCAACAAGGGGCTCATCGAAAGGGTGGCGGATACGCAGAGCTTTGACGCCGTCGCCGCCGAATCGCTTGCCGCAAATCCCAACCACATCGAGATCTCGACCAACGAGTATGCCAACCCGAGTTCCAAGGCCGCCTTCTGCGACCAGTTGGACGTGGTGATCCTGAGCGCTCTCGAAGTGGACCTGAATTTCAACGTAAACGTCCTCACCGGCTCCGACGGCGTCATGATGGGCGCCTCGGGCGGGCACAGCGATGTGGCCGCGGCGGCAAACCTGTCCATCGTGGTGGGCCCGCTCATCCGCGGGCGCATTCCCACGGTGGTCAAGCGCGTGACCACGCTTGTGACGCCGGGCGCCTGCGTGGGTGTTTTGGTGACCGACCACGGCATCGCCGTGAATCCCAACCGCCCCGACGTGGAGGAGCGCCTGCGCGCGGCCAATCTGCCCGTGATGACCATACAGGAACTCTACGAGCGTGCCGTTTCGATCACCGGCGAGCCGCAGCCGATCGAGTTTCTCGACCGCATCGTGGGCATTGTGCGCTATCGGGATGGCAGCGTCATCGACGTGGTAAGGCAGGTCAAGCCGTGACTGAAGTGACGCTGGAGGAGGTGCTCCGGAACCGCGAGCGCCGCGTGGCCCTTCAGCGCGCGGCGCTAGGCGCCTTCGGCCGGCCGCTCCTCTCCGTCACGCTCGTAAATCCAGGCCCCGTGAAGGACACGCCGGAAGCGTGGCAGGTAATGGCTCAGGCGCTCCGCGCTTTGGACAGTCTCATGGCGAATCGGGGGTGGCCGGAACTGCATCGGGAAGTGCGCTGGACTGCCACGGGCCCCGAAGCGCTCCTGGCGGTAGACGCCGCACCCCGCGAACTTAAGCAGGCCGCTGTTTGCCTTGAGGATGAGCAACCGCTTGGGCGCCTTTGGGATATCGACGTAATCGATACCGATTGCCGGTCAATCTCACGCCGCACGCTGGGCCAGCGGCCCCGGCGCTGCCTCCTCTGCGGAGAAGACGCGCACGTTTGCGTCCGCTCCGCGGCTCACCCGCTGCCCGCGCTTCAGGGTGAAATACGAAGGATCATCCATGCCTACCGCGAGCCTTGAAGCCGTTGAGCCCGTCCCGCTTCGGGTTGTCCGCGCCACGGCGGCGCGCCATCGCCGCGCGAGTGCCGTGGGCGCCCTTGCCTGCCGGGCCCTGCTAAAGGAAGTGGAACTCACCCCCAAGCCCGGCCTTGTGGATTGCCTGAACAGCGGCGCCCACAGAGATATGGGCCTAGGGACTTTTGTCGCGAGCATCCGGGCCCTTGGCCCCTGGTTCCCCCTGTTCTACTTGGCAGGCGCGGCCACGCGGGAACTGGACGCCAGGAACGCGCTAGAGCATCTCCGCCCCGCCGGCCGCGCCTGCGAGGCAGCCATGCTCAAGGTCACAGGCAATGTGAACACGCACAAGGGCAGCATATTCTGCATGGGCCTTCTCTGTGCAGCAGCCGGGCGCCTGGATTGTGGAAACGCGCCTCCCAGCCGGGAACGCATCTGCGAGGCAGTTGCGCGAATGTGCTCCCGTCTTGTGGAAACCGAACTCCTGCTTGTCCGGAAACCGGGAACGGCGGGAGAGCGGCTGTTTCAAGCGCATGGCCTCACCGGCGTCCGTGGGGAGGCCGCCTCCGGCTTCAAAACCGTTCGCGAGCACGGCCTGCCCGCCTTCGAGAGGATTCTGGCTCTCGGCTGCCGAGAAGAAGAAGCGCTGCACGAGGCTTTGCTCCACTTGCTGGCCGCGAACCACGATACGAATCTGGTTCACAGGGGCGGTCTTGCCGGCCTGGCCCACGTTCAGGCAACGGCCAAACGTCTCATCGACGCAGGCGGCGTTCTCTCCCCCGGCTTCCATGCCGGCATGCTCGACTTCGACTCCGATCTGATTGAACGCAACCTGAGCCCCGGCGGCAGCGCGGACCTGCTTTCCGTTACATGGTTCGTTTCCCGGTTCCGGTCTGCCCGCCGCTAAGAACCCCGAACGAACTCGATTCATCAAGTTGTGAATCGCGGTCTAAGCCCAATCCTGTTTCCTTAGCCCAATAAGTGGGGCGGCCACTCGTGGCCAATGCCACTTAAATAAGAGGCAAGCTATTGATTCTGCTGCACACGGCTCGGTTCTCACGAAGAATGCCGCCCCCGATCTGCGCGGAGTTTCCCGAACTCAAATCCAGGCGACGCGAGTCATGTATCAACAAACCAG